>JAKAIH010000082.1 GCA_021825225.1 Pseudomonadota bacterium | reverse complement strand
GTTCGACCAGGACGTATCGCTCGCATTCCTGGACGACGGCGTCTACCAGTTGAAAAAGGGGCATCAGACCAAGGGTATCGAAGTGAAGAATTTCCAGCCGACCTATCGCGCCCTGGACGACTACGACATCAGCAAGCTGTACGTGGAGCGCGAATCGCTGGAGCAGCGCGGGCTGACCGCGGACGACATGTGCGTGCCGGTGGAAGTGGTGTCGCGCGCCGAACTCGGAAAACTCATGGAACAGCAGAACGTGCTGTTCAGCTTCTGAAGCGGGAACGAAACATGCTGCACATAGTGAACAAGTCGCCGACCGAACGCAACGCGCTCTACTCCTGCCTCGACACGGTACAGGCCGGAGGCGCGGTGCTGCTGATCGAGGACGGTGTTTATGCTGCCACCCGCGGCAGCGCCGCCGAGTCCAAGCTGCGCGCGGCCATGGCCAGTGTCGAAGTCTATGCGCTCGCCCCCGATCTGGAGGCGCGCGGCATGGCGAATTCGGTCAGCGAGGGCGTGAAGCTCGTCGATTACGGCGGTTTCGTCAACCTGGTAGCGAAGTACAGCACCTGCCAATCGTGGCTTTAATACGAGGACATTTCAGAATTTAGGAAATGGCCCCTAATGTGTAGGGGAGTATGAGGGGATGTATCCCCTCATGTGGAAATAGACGCTAATCAGTGATATCAAAGGAGCGAACATGGCTATAGAAGTAAACGGCACCACCTACGAAACCGACGAGGAAGGCTATCTGGTCAACCTCGCCGATTGGAACGAAGACATCGCCAACACCATCGCCAAGACGGAAAATGTAGAACTGACTCCGTCGCACTGGGAAGTGGTCAATTTCCTGCGCGAGTACTACACCGAGTTCCAGATCGCCCCCGCCGTGCGCGTGCTGACCAAGGCGATAGGCAAGAAACTCGGTCCGGACAAGGGCAACAGCCAGTACCTGTACGAGCTGTTCCCCTATGGACCGGCGAAGCAGGCGTGCAAGATCGCCGGCCTGCCCAAGCCCACGGGCTGCGTCTAATACGGATCCGCCGGCGAGGCGGGGGACACGGAGGCACGCCCGATGAAGACTGCTCCGCGCGCCCTTGGCGCACTTCGCGGCGAACCGCAGGCTGAAATGAGTCTTCCATGACCGCGGCGACGATTTTCTACGCGCTGTTGTTCTACGCAGCCTTCCTGCTGTGCGTAATCGGACTCGTCTACAAGATCGCCGACTACGCGCGCACGCCGGCGCCGCTGAAGATTCCGACCACGCCGGCGCCGACCACCGCCGGCGGCGTGGTGCTGCGCATGCTGCGCGAAGTGGGCTTGTTCGAGAGCCTGTTCAAGGCCAATCTTTGGATCTGGCTGTTCGGCTTCATGTTTCATGTCGCGCTGGCGCTGGTGCTGATGCGCCATCTGCGCTATTTCACCGAACCGGTGTGGTTCTGGGTGGCGTGGATCCAGCCCTTCGGCATCTATGGCGGCCTGGCCATGGTAGCCGGCCTCGCCGGGCTGTGGGCACGGCGCTTCCTGGTCGAGCGCATCCGCTACATCTCCACTTTTTCAGATCACCTGATGCTCGCCTTGCTTGCCGGCATCGGCATCTCCGGCCTGCTGATGAAATTCGTCGCCCACACCGACATCATTTCGGTGAAGGCATTTTTCCTCGGTCTGATGCGCTTCGACTGGCAGCCGCTGCCTACCCAGCCGCTGCTGCTTGTGCACTTGACCTTGGTGGCGCTGCTGATCGCGATCTTCCCCTATTCCAAGCTGCTGCATGCGCCCGGCCTGTTCTTCAGCCCGGGCCGCAACCAGGCCGACAATCCGCGCGAGCAGCGACACATCGCCCCCTGGGCCGCCGCGCTGGAAAAAGCGAAACCCTGAGGTAAAGCCATGGCCGCCGCCGAAGTCGTCGCCCCGCCGCTCAAGCAGTACCCGGTCATCCCTATCCTGCAGGCCGGGGCGATGGCGCACAGCAAGCCTTATACGGCCAACGCCGCGATCCAGCAGGCGATCGGCTTTCCTGGCGAACTGGTCGAGGACTGGCAGAACAAAGCCGTGGCCAAACTGGGTGATCTGCTGCACAAATATCGCGGACTCAAGGTGTATCTGGACGCCTGCGTGCACTGCGGCGCCTGCACCGACAAATGCCACTACTTTCTCGGCACCGGCGACCCGAAGAACATGCCGGTTGCGCGCCAGGACCTGCTGCGCAAGGTCTACCGCCGCTATTTCACCTGGGCCGGAAAATGGTTCCCGAAGCTGGTCGGCGCCGAGGACCTGACCAGGGAAGTGCTCGACGAGTGGAACACCTATTTCAACCAGTGCTCCGAGTGCCGCCGCTGCTCCGTGTTCTGTCCCTACGGCATCGACACCGCCGAGATCACCATGGCGGCGAAAGAGATCATGGACTCGATCGGTATGGGGCAGAAATACTCCAACGAGATTATCGGCAAGGTGCACAAGGTCGGCAACAACCTCGGCCTGCCCGGACCCGCACTGCTCGACACGCTGCAAAGCATCGAAGAAGATCTGAAGGAAGAGACCGGCCAGGATATCCGCCTTCCGCTCAACCAAAAGGGCGCGGAAGTGATGGTGATCACGCCTTCGGCCGATTTTTTCGCCGAGCCCCACGTCTACAGCCTGATCGGCTACGCCAAGGTGTTCCACGCCGCGGGCATTCCGTGGACCCTGTCCACCCACGCCTCGGAAGCGGGGAATTTCGGCCTGTTCATCGGCAACTACGGCCAGATGCAGAAAATCGCCACGCGCGTGCGCGAAGCGGCGCTGGAGCTCGGGGTGAAGCGGCTGGTCGTGGGCGAGTGCGGTCATGCCTGGCGCGTCGCCTACAGCTTCTGGAACACGCTCATCGGGCCGTTCGATTTCCTCGATCCGAACTATCCGGTGCCGCAGCACATCTGCGAACTCACCTACGACCTGATCCAGCGCGGCGCCATCAGCTTCGACAAGAGCGCCAACGACAAATACGTGGTCACCTTCCACGATTCGTGCAACGTCGCGCGCGCCTCGCGCATGGGCGGCATCCCGGGCGGGCAGTTCGAAATTCCGCGCGCGATCATCCGCGCGGCCGCGAACAAGTTCGTCGAAATGGACGCGGACAGCATCCGAGAGAAGACCTTCTGCTGCGGCGGCGGCGGCGGCATTCTCACCGACGAGCTGCTCGACCTGCGCGTAAAGGGCGCGCTGCCGCGCATGGAAGCGCTGAAGAACGTGGTCGATTCCGACGGCGTCAACTTCATGGCGACCATTTGCGCGATATGCAAGGCGCAATTCAGCAAGGTCCTGCCGTATTACAAATTCAATATGAACATGGTGGGCGGCGTGCATCAGCTGGTGAGCAACGCGATCCGGCTCGGGCCGAAATAACCCGCATTGAGGAGATCGAACATGTCGAGCACGACTGAGCAGTCCAAGACCAAGCTGGAGTTTCGCCGTTTCCGCGAGGGCGACCAGAAATGGAAGCGCTGGCAGGACAAGATCTTCGATGCCGATCACTCGCACAAGTGCCCGACCTACATCCAGGCGACGCCGCCCTGCCAGGGGAGCTGCCCGGCGGGCGAGGACATCCGCGGCTACCTCAACATCGTGCGCGGCATCGAGAAACCGCCGGCGGCACCCGCCGGCCAGCAGGCCATGAGCTGGCAGGAGTACGCGTTCCGCCGCCTTACCGAGGCCAATCCCTTTCCCTCGGTAATGGGGCGGGTATGTCCGGCGCCCTGCGAATCGGGCTGTAATCGCAACCAGGTCGAGGATTTCGTCGGCATCAACTCGGTCGAGCATTTCCTCGGCGATACCGCCATCGCGAAGAATTACGCTTATGACCAACCGGCGGCGGCCACGGGCAAGAAGGTGGCGGTGATCGGCGGCGGTCCTGCCGGGCTGTCGGCGGCCTACCAGCTGCGGCGCAAGGGTCACGAAGTCACGATATTCGACGAGCACCCCGAATTGGGCGGCATGATGCGCTACGGCATTCCGGGATTCCGCACGCCGCGCAACATACTCGACGCCGAGATCAAGCGCATCCTCGACATCGGCGTGCAGACGCGGCTGTCCTGCCGCATCGGCACCCAGGTCAGCATGGAGCAGATCCGCGCCGAGTTCGACGCGGTGTTCCTCGGCCTCGGCGCCCAGGCCGGCCGCGCGCTGCCCTGTCCGGGCAACGAGGCGCCGAATGTCGTCACCGCCACTGCGTTCCTGCAGGCCTTCAACGACGGCCGCATGCGCCATGTGGGCAAACGCGTGGTGGTGGTCGGCGGCGGCGACACTTCGATCGACGTCGCCACGGTGGCGCGGCGCCTGGGTCACATCGAGCAGGCGCGCGAGCAGGACCGTCCCGAGCATGCGATCGCCGGCCACATGGGGCATGACGTTGCCGCGATCTCGGCCAAGCAGGGCGCCGAAGTGACGCTGACCTCGGTGTTCGGAATTGAGAAAATGCAGGCGAACAAGCACGAAATCGAGCAGGCGATGGCCGAGGGCATCGCCATTCGCGGCGGCCTGGTGCCGGTGATGGTGGTGCGTGACGCCGCGGGGCGCGCGACGGCGCTGCGCGTGGCCAAATGCGAGGCGAAGTTCGTCGGGCCCAGGCTCGAGATCAAGACCATCGAGGGCACCGAGGAAGACATCCCCGCCGACCTGATCGTTTCGGCCATCGGACAGGCCGTCGACTTTACCGGCCTGGAGGAATTCAACAACGGCAAGGGCGCGGTGTCCGCGGACAAGAATTACCAGGTCGCGGGCAAAGAGGGCGTATTCGTCGGCGGCGACATCGTGCGCCCGCACCTGCTGACCACGGCCATCGGCCACGGCTCGATCGCCGCCGATGGCATCGATCGCTTTCTGCGCAACGAAGCCCAGGATAAGCGGCCCAAGATCGACGTGCATCAGTTCGACCTCATACGCAAGATGATGGAAAAGGGGTTGAAGGTGGAGGAGACGCACGAACCGCTGCGCGGCACCGATGCATCGAACGTCGCAGTGCACAACTACGAGAACCGCTCGGACCGCTATGTGATTCCGCACGAGGAGCTGTTCCTCGGCCATTTCGGCTACACACCGCGCAATCCGCGCCAGACCATCACCCTGAGCAAGGAAACCGCGCTCGGCAACTTCGAGGAGCGCATCGTGGCGCTGACCGAGGCGCAGGCGCAGGCCGAGGCCAAGCGCTGCATGAGCTGCGGCCAGTGCTTCGAATGCGACAACTGCGTGGTCTACTGCCCGCAGATCGCGGTGAAGAAGGTGCCGAAGGCGCAGGCGACGGTCGGGCGCTACGTGTACACCGATTACGACCGCTGCGTCGGCTGCCATATCTGCATGGACGTATGCCCGACCGGCTACATCAAGATGGGGCTGGGGGAGTAGGGTGAGCCTGCGCGGGTTGCTGCGATTCGCCGCCTGTCTGGCGCTGGCGCTGCCGGCGCTCGCGTTCGCCTCCGGACGCACGCCCAAACCTGAGATCATCATCGCCAATCCCGGCCACTGCGTGGAGCCCACGGAAATCATGCGGCGCAATCATCCGCAGATGCTCCTGCACCAGCGCGACCTGACCGTGCACGAGGGTATACGCACGAGCAAGTACAGCCTGAAAGGGTGCGTGCAGTGCCATGCGAGCAAGACCACCGGCAGCGTGCTGGGCGAGAAGGGCTTCTGCCAGAGTTGCCACGCCTACGCCGGCGTGACGCTCGACTGCTTCGAATGCCACGCTTCGAAAGCCAAGCTGGCGGGAGCGACGCCATGAGCGCCGGGTCGAACGAAGGCCTCAGCCGGCGCGGCTTCCTCGCGATCTCGGCCGCTACCCTGGGCGGGGTGATGCTCGCGCCGGGGATCCGTCTGATCGAAATCGCCGCCGCGCGCGCGCCGGATCAGCCCGCTTCCGGCAAGGTGCGCTGGGGGCTGCTGATCGACACCAACAAGTGCGAACCCGGCTGCGACGATTGCGTCACCGCCTGCGCTACCGAGAACGGCATCAAGTCGACAGGACATCCGCGCACCGACTCGCAGTGGATACGCAAGGTCGAGCTGAAGGACATGCGCAGCGGCCGCACGCATTCGCTGCCGGTGATGTGCCAGCACTGCGCGGAACCGCCTTGCGTCGACGTCTGCCCCACCGGGGCGTCGTTCAAGCGCGCCGACGGCATCGTGCTGGTGGACCGGCATATCTGCATCGGCTGCCGCTATTGCATCATGGCCTGTCCGTACAAGGCGCGTTCCTTCGTGCATCAGGAAATCAGCGACCAGAATCCGGACGTGCCGCGCGGCAAGGGCTGCGTCGAGGGCTGCACCCTGTGCGTGCACCGCGTCGACCGCAACCAGCAGCCGGCCTGCGTTGAAGCCTGCACCAAGGCCGGCCACAACGCCATGATCTTCGGCGACCTCAACGATCCGCACAGCGAAATCGCGCAGCGCGTCGCCAAATACGCCAGCACGCAAATCCGCGCCGACCTGAGGCTCGATCCAGGCGTGCACTACCAGGGACTATGACATGGCCGAATCCCTCGCGTATCGACAATTGAGCGGTCCGCCCGCCCGTTTCTGGGCGCTGCTGGCGGCGCTGGCCGTGCCCCTCGCGCTGGGCGCCGCCGCGTACTTCTACATGGAGCATAACGGGCACATCGTGACCGGCATGGACAACCAGATCGTCTGGGGCATGCCGCATGTGTTCGCCGTGTTCATGATCGTCGCCGCCTCCGGCGCGCTCAATGTCGCCTCGACCGCCTCGGTGTTCGGCAAGACCGCCTACAAGCCGATCGCGCCGCTGTCGGCGCTGCTCGCCGTATCGCTGCTCGTCGGCGGCCTGACGGTGCTGGTGCTCGATCTGGGGCGATCCGACCGGCTGATCGTGGCAATGACGCACTACAATTTCAAATCGATTTTCACCCTCAACGTTTTCCTTTACAACGGCTTCATCATCTTCTGCGCGGCGTATCTGTGGACCATGCTGGAGCGGCGCATGAACCGCTACGCCAAGGCGGTGGGCATGGGGGCGTTCATCTGGCGGCTGATGCTCACCACCGGTACCGGTTCGATCTTCGGCTTCCTGGTCGCGCGCCAGGCCTACGATACGGCCATCCTGGCGCCGATGTTCGTCGTGTATTCCTTCGCTTACGGCACCGCGATTTTCATCCTGCTATTGCTCGCGGCCTGCCGCTGGGACGGGCAGCCGATCGCCGATGCGCTGCTCGCGCGGCTGAAAAACCTCCTCGGGGTGTTCGTCGCCGCTTCGCTCTACTTCGTTACCGTGTACCACCTGACCAAGCTCTACATGACCCGCTACGACGACCTGGAGCGCTTCATCCTCGTCGATGGCGGCGTATACACGCTGCTGTTCTGGGTTGGCCAGGTGCTGCTCGGCGGCATCCTGCCGCTGATTCTATTGTTCCACCCGCGCACCCCGCGCCGCGGCATCGTCGCCGCCTGCGCCCTGGTGGTGCTCGGCGGGCTGGCGCAGATGTACGTGACCATCATCGGCGGGCAGGCGTATCCGCAGATTCTGTTCCCGGGCATGATCGAATCGAGCAGCTTCTTCGACGGCGTAATCCATCCTTACACGCCGAGCCTGCCCGAGGTGCTGCTCGGCCTGGGCGGAATGGCGCTCGCCGCCAGCATCGTCGCTGTCGCGCTGCGCGCGCTTGCACTGCTGCCGGCGCGCCTGGATCAGGTCGCCGGGTCGCAGGCCTGAGCTCGCGGCGCCAACCGAGCGTGGGGCGGCATATGCACCGGTTTCTGGTTTCGGCTGCGCACAAGTCTTCGGGCAAGACCAGTGTCAGCGTCGGCCTGGCGGCCGAGTTGTCGCGGCGCGGGCTCGCGGTGCAGACCTTCAAGAAGGGGCCGGATTACATCGATCCGATGTGGCATTCGGCCGCGAGCGGCCGCGCCTGCCGCAACCTCGATTTCAACCTGTCCACGCCAGCGCAACTGCGGCTCGAGTTTGCGCGCCATGGTGCCGGCGCCGACGTGTGCCTGGTCGAGGGCAACAAGGGCCTGTACGACGGCCTCGACCTGCACGGGGCGAACAGCAATGCGGCGCTGGCGCATCTGCTCGACCTGCCGGTGGTGCTGGTGCTCGATGCGCGCGGCATGACCCGCGGCATCGCGCCGCTGATCCTGGGCTATCAGGCCTTCGACCGCTCGATACGCATCGCCGGGGTGATCCTGTCCAGGCTGGGCGGCGCGCGCCACGAAGCCAAATTGCGCGCGGTGATCGAGCATTACACCGACGTGCCGGTGCTGGGTGCGGTGCAAGAGGATGCGCGCCTGGCGATCGTCGAGCGCCACCTCGGCCTGATGCCGGCCAACGAGGACCGTGCGGCGCAGGAGCGCGTCGCGCTGCTTGCCGCGGCTGTCGCCGCGCAGGTGGATCTGGAACGCCTGCTCGCGGCTACTGTCAGCCATGCACCGCTGCCCGGCGTGGAAATAGCACGGGGACTTTCACCTCAAGCCGGATCGGGACGGGTGCTTGTAGGCGTCGCGCGCGACCGCGCGTTCGGCTTTTACTATCCGGACGATCTGGAGGCGCTGGAGCGCGCCGGCGCGGAGCTGGTGTTTTTCGACACGCTGCGCGACGCGCGCCTGCCGCGCGTGGACGGCCTCATCATCGGCGGCGGTTTCCCGGAAATGTTCATGCGTGAACTGGAGGCGAATACCGGCTTGCGCGCCGAGATCCTGGCGGCGATCCAGGCGGGCATGCCCGCCTACGCCGAATGCGGCGGGCTCATGTACCTCGCGCGCTCGCTGAGCTGGCGCGGCGACACGCGCCGCATGGTCGGCGTTATCGCGGGCGACGTGGTGCTGCACGAAAAGCCGGTCGGCCGCGGCTATGTCAGACTGGTTCCGACCGCGGCTCACCCCTGGCAGGATCAGGGCGCCGCGCGCACGGAGCTTGCGGCGCACGAGTTTCACTAC
>JAKAIH010000081.1 GCA_021825225.1 Pseudomonadota bacterium | reverse complement strand
TGATGTTCGGCACGGCCGGCCTGCCGCACATCCTGATGCGCTTCTTCACCGTCACCAACGCCAAGGCGGCGCGCAAGTCGGTGCTCTACGGCACCTGCTTCATCGGCTATTTCTACATCCTGACCTTCATCATCGGCTTCGGCGCCATCGTTCTGGTCGCCAACAACCCGCAGTATGTGGTCGACGTCACGAAGAGCATCCTCGACCTCAAGGGCGGCGGCAGCATGCCGGCGGTGTATCTGGCGCACGCCATCGGCGGGGACTTCTTCCTCGGTTTCATCGCCGCGGTCGCATTCGCCACCATCCTCGCGGTGGTGTCGGGCCTGACGCTGGCCGGCGCCTCCGCGCTGTCGCACGACATCTACGCGAACGTGATCATGAAGGGCAAGGCGACGGAGAAACAGGAAGTGTGGGTGTCGAAGATGTGCGTGATCGGCCTGGGCATCATCGCCGTGCTGCTCGGCATCGCGTTCGAGAAACAGAACGTCGCCTACATCGTCGCGCTGACCTTCTCCATCGCGGCCTGCGCCAACTTCCCCATCCTGGTGATGTCGGTGTTCTGGGGCGGTCTGACCACGCGCGGGGCGGTGGCGGGCGGCTATACCGGCATCTTCGGCTCCATCGGCCTGCTGATCATCGGGCCGACGGTGTGGACCAAGGTGCTCAACATGGGCCCGGCCATCTTCCCCTACGACTTCCCGACCTTCTTCGTGCTGCCGGCAGTCCTGATCGTCGCCTGGGTGGCGTCGGTCACCGACAGCAGTGAAAGCGCGAACAAGGAGCGGGCAGCGTTCGACGCGCAAAAGGTCCGCTCCGAAACCGGACTCGGCGCGGAGGCCGCTGCCGCGCACTGAGTCACGCAGCGTCTTGCAGCAACACCGGCCGCCGGGGTTTCCCCGGCGGCTTTTTTTACGGCTGCCGGCGCAGCGCGAATTCCTTCACCAGCCCGTAGATCGCCGGAATCACGATCAGCGTGAGGATGGTCGAGGAAATCATTCCGCCCACCATCGGCGCCGCAATGCGGCGCATAACTTCGGAGCCCGTGCCGGTTCCCCACATGATGGGCAGCAGGCCGGCCATGATCGCGACCACAGTCATCATCTTCGGCCGCACGCGCTCGACCGCGCCTTCCATGATCGCGCCATAGAGGTCCGCCAGCGTGGGCTTGCCGCCTTCGACTGCACGCTGCGCCTTGGCCGCCTCCCAGGCATGGTCGAGGTAGATCAGCATCACCACCCCGGTCTCGGCGGCGACGCCGGCGAGCGCGATAAAGCCCACCGCCACGGCCACGCTCAGGTTGTAGCCTAACAGCCACATCAGCCACACCCCGCCCACCAGCGCGAACGGCACCGACAGCATCACGATCAGGGTTTCGGTCAGGCGCCGGAAGTTGAGGTACAGCAGCAGGAAAATAATCAGCAGCGTAAGTGGCACGACGACTGCCAGCTTGGCCTTGGCACGCTCCATGTATTCGAACTGGCCGCTCCAGCTCGCGTAATAACCCGGCGGGAATTTCACCTGTTCGCGAACGGCCTTCTGCGCGTCGCTCACGTAGCCGCCGATGTCGCGATCGCGGATATCGACGAAGATATATGCGGTCAGCAGCGCATTCTCGGTGCGGATCGCGGGCGGCGCCTGCTGGAGGCTCACGCGCGCGAGCTGCCCCAGCGGAACCATGGCGCCGCCCATGACCGGGACCAGCACCTGGCTCGCGATGGCTTGCGGGTTCTGCCGCAGTTCGCGCGGATAGCGCACGGTGACACCGAAGCGCTCCAACCCTTCGACCGTGGTGGTGACCGTCTCGCCTCCCAGGGCGACGCCGATCACGTCCTGCAGTTCGCCCACGGAGAGGCCGTAGCGCGCCAGCGCCAGGCGGTCCGGGTCGATGTCGACGTAATAGCCGCCGGTGACGCGCTCGGCGTAGGCGCTGGTCGTACCCGGAACAGTTTTCACCACCGACTCGATCTGCTTCGCCAGCTTCTCGATCTCGGTCAGGTTCTTGCCGAACACCTTGATGCCGATGGGCGTGCGGATGCCGGTCGCGAGCATGTCGATGCGCGCCTTGATCGGCATGGTCCAGGCGTTCGATACGCCCGGGATCTGCACCGCCTTGTCCATTTCGTCGATCAGCTTGTCGATGGTCATGCCCGGACGCCACTGGCTCTCGGGCTTGAGATTGATCACGGTCTCGAACATTTCCAGCGGCGCCGGATCGGTGGCGGTGGCGGCGCGCCCGGCCTTGCCGAACACCGATTCGACTTCGGGGAAGCGCTTGAGTATCTTGTCCTGGGTCTGCAGCAATTCCGCCGATTTGGTCACCGACAAGGACGGCAACGTAGCCGGCATGTACAGCAGCGTGCCTTCGTTCAACACCGGCATGAATTCGCTGCCGAGTTGCATCGCCGGATAGGCGGACGCGCCCAAGGCAATGATGGCCAGAGTCACGGTGAGCTTCTTCCAGCGCATCACCCAGGCGATGACCGGGCGGTAAATCCAGATGAGGAAGCGATTGATCGGGTTTTTCTTCTCCGGCATGATCTTGCCGCGGATGAACAAGAACATCAGCACGGGCACCAGCGTGACCGAGAGCAGCGCCGCGCCGGCCATGGAGAAGGTCTTGGTATAGGCGAGCGGCGTGAACATCCGCCCTTCCTGCGATTCGAGCGTGAACACCGGCAGGAAAGAGACGGTGATGATCAGCAGGCTGAAAAACAACGCCGGCCCGACTTCGCGGCAGGCATCGATCATGATCTGCAGGCGCGATGCGCCCGGCGGCGCGCGCTCCAGGTGCTTGTGCGCATTCTCGATCATGACGATGGCCGCATCCACCATTGCGCCGATGGCGATGGCGATGCCGCCCAGGCTCATGATGTTCGAATTGAGCCCCATCAGGTGCATCGCAATCATCGCGATCAGCACGCCGACCGGGAGCATGACGATCGCGACCAGCGCGCTGCGCGCATGCATCAAGAACAGCACGCATACCAGAGCGACGATCGCGCTTTCTTCGAGCAGCGTATGTTTCAGGTTGTCGATGGCGCGGTAAATCAGGTCGGAGCGGTCGTACACCGGCACGAGCGACACGCCCTGCGGCAGGCCGGAGGAGATCTCCGCAATTTTTGCCTTGATATTGCCGATGACGTCGAGCGCATTCTGGCCGTAGCGCGCGACGGCGATGCCGGCGACGACCTCGCCTTCGCCGTTGAGCTCGGTGAGCCCGCGGCGCTCGTCGGGCACCAGTTCAACCCGCCCGATGTCGCGGATCAGCACCGGCGTGCCCTTGTCCGCTTTCACCACCAGATTCTCGATGTCGGACACGCCGCGCAAATAGCCTCTGCCGCGCACCACGAATTCGGTCTCCGCCATCTCGATCGCGCGCCCGCCGACGTCGCGGTTGCTGGAGCGGATGACGTCGACCACTTTCATCAGCGGCACGCCGTAAGCCTGCAGCTTGCGCGGGTCCACCGTGACCTGGTAGGTCTGCACGAAGCCGCCCACGCTCGCCACTTCGGCCACACCCTGCGCCTTGGTGAGCTGGTAGCGCACGAACCAGTCCTGGATGGTGCGCAGCTCCGCCAGCGAGCGCTTGGCCGCGAGCACCGCGTATTCGTACACCCAGCCTACGCCGGTCGCGTCCGGCCCCAGCGTGGGCGTGACCCCCTGCGGCATGCGGCCGGAGGCGAAATTGAGGTATTCGAGCACCCGGGTTCGGGCCCAGTAGATGTCAGTGCCGTCCTCGAAAATCACGTAAATGAAGGAAGCGCCGAACATCGACAGGCCGCGCACCACCTTGGCCTTGGGCACCGCCAGCATAGCCGTGCTCAGAGGATAGGTGATCTGGTCTTCCACCACCTGCGGCGCCTGTCCGGGGTAATCGGTGTAGATGATCACCTGCACGTCGGACAGATCCGGAATCGCGTCCAGCGGCGTGCGCAGCACGGCATACACGCCCGCGGCAATGACGAACAGCGTGGCCAGGAGCACGAGAAAGACGTTCTTCACCGACCATTCGATGATGCGTCCGAGCATGTCAGCGTCCCTGGTGCGCTGCGGCGGCTTGGGGGTCGGTTGCCGGCTTGCTTGCGCTTGCGGGCCTTGCCCCGGCCGACTGGATGTTCACGATGGTGTACTCGCCGCCGGAATCGCCTTCCAGGTCGAACACGACTCTCTGACCCGGCTTGAGCGCGCGCAACAGCGCCGCGTCCTTGACCTTGAAGTCCATGGTCATCGCCGGCCACTTCAGGCTCGCGATCGGCTCGTGCGCAAGAGTCACGCTGGCATGGGCCGCATCCAGCGCCTTGACGATGCCCTCGCCGCGATAGGTCGCGGGCGCAGCCGCGGCGGCCGGCGCAGCGGACTTGGTCTCACCCTGCGCCTCCGGTTTTGCGCCTTCACCAGCCTGGCCGAAAGCGCTGAACGCAGCGTTGAGATTGCTCTCGGCGTCGATCAGGAAGTTTGCGCTGGTCACCACCTTTTCGCCGGCTTTGACGCCCTGCAGAACTTCGATATAACCATCGCCGTGCACGCCGAGCCTGACCGGACGCGGCTCGAAGCGCCCTTCGCCGCGCTCGACGAGCACCAACTGTCGCGTGCCGGTGTCGAGCACCGCCGAATCGGGCACAGCCAGCATCTGCCCCTTGCCGCGTGCGGCCGTGAGCTCTACCCGCGCATACATCGACGGCTTGAGCAGGCCTCGCGGATTGGCGAGCTCGATGCGCACTTTGGCGGTGCGGGTGTCCGGATTGATGGTGGGATAGACGAAGGTCACCTTCCCCGTGAACGCTTTGTCCGGGTAAGCATCGAACTGGATGTTCGCCGGCTGGCCGATATGCACCTGTCCGAGGTCGCGCTCGAACACGTCCGCCAGCAGCCACACCTGCGACAGGTCGGCGACCTGGAACAGCACCTCCCCGGCCATGAAGCGTTTGCCCTGGATCGAAGGCTTGTCCAGCACCACCCCGTTCGCGGGCGAGCGCAGCGTCAGGTACTGCGTCGTCTTGCCCTCCTGCGTGAGGCGGCGCAAATCGGTTTCCGAAATGTCCCAGTTGCGCAGGCGCTGCAAGGCGCTGTCCACCAGCCGCTGCATGCTTGCCTGCACCTCGGCGCCACCGCCTGCGACGGTTTGCACGCCGCGGCGCGCGATCAGGTATTCCTGCTGCGCCGCGATCAGATCGGGACTGTACACGTCCATCAGCGCTTCGCCTTTCCTCACCGCCTGGCCGGTGGTGTTGACATACAAGCGCTGGATCCAGCCGTCGAACCTCGGGCTGATAGTGTGCAACGCGCGCTCATTCGCCTGCACCGTGGCCACCGCGCGGATGGTGCGCGCCAGATCACGCATGGCGGCGGCTTCGGTCTTCACGCCGAGCTTTTGCACCTTGTCCACGCTGAGCTTGACCAGCGGCGTGTCTGAATCCGAAGCCGGCTCTCCATCGGCGTACACCGGGATGTAGTCCATGCCCATCTGGTCTTTTTTCGGCACCGGCGAGGTGTCCGGCAGACCCATGGGGTTGCGATAGTAAAGAATCTTGCCTTTGGGCTTGTCGGCCTGTGCCGGCGGCGCATCCTCGGCGTAGACGGGAACGAAATCCATGCCGTCCGGCGCTTTTTTCGGAACCGGAGAAGTATCCGTCGGCGCCATCGGGTTGCGGTAATAGAGGATCTTGCGTTCCGACTTAGCGCCGGCCTTGCCCTCGGCCACCCGCGGTACGCCCGACGCCGACTGGTTCGCCCCCCACCAATACCCGGCTGCCAGCATCGCGGCCGCAAGAACCAGCGCCGACGCAATTAGAGCGGTTCGCTTCATTATTCTTCCTTTGCCGTGGATTTCAGAACAGGCGCTTGCCGGTCAGCAGTTCTATCTCGGCCAGCGCTTTGTTGTAGTTGACCAGTTCCCTGGCACGACCGATCTCGTAGCCGTATAGGGTCATCTGGCTGTCGAGCAGCATCAGCACATCGACGCGGCTCACCTTGTAGGCGGCGAGCGCTGCCTCGACCGCCAGCCGCGCCTGCGGCAGGATGGCGGTCTCGTACTGCAGCACCGACTTGCGGCTTTGCTCGGCAGTCGCGACCTGCTGCCGCAGCCTGGCCAGCACGTCGTTCTCCTGCGCCTGCTGCATGTCGAGCGCCTGGTCGCGCATCGCTTGCGCTTCGGCGATACGCGGCTCGATCTTGTCCGCGCGCCACACCGGGAGATTCATCGCCACGGTGAGGCTGAACACGTCCTGGCGCGGCTCGCCCAGCAGGTTCTTTTCCCTCTGGCCGTAGGAGAAGCGCACATCGAAATCGGGGTTCTTTTCGGTGCGTGCGAGGTCCACCGCCCTGGTGCTGCGCTCGACCGCGCTCTGCAGTCCGAGCAATTGCGGGCGCTCGTGCAGTGCCGTCTGCTGCAGCGCTTCGAGGTTCAGTGTGGTCTCGCGCAGGCCGGGAAGCTCCACCGCGATGGGCACGACGTCTCCGCGCCGGCCGAGCAGGCGCGCAAGCTCGGCTTCGGTCACCGGGCGTTCGCGCTCCATGCGCAACAACTCTTCGTTCATGCGTCCGATCTGGCTCTGCGCTCTGAGCACCTCGGCCTGCGCCGCCTGGCCAACGGCGTAGCGGCTCTCGGCGATGCGCAGGAATTGCTCCAGTATCTGCCGGTTGCTTTTCAGCAAGCGCACGGTCGCGTCGGTCAGCGCGAGATCGTAGTAGGCGATCTTGACCTCGCGCACGACGCGGTTGCCGGTTTCGCGCAAGCCGTACTTGAGCGTTTCGGCATCCTTGGCCGCCACCTGCTCGCGCAGGGCGCGCTTGCCCGGATAGGGCAGCTTCTGCGACAGCCCGAGCATTTTCATGGTCATGTCTTCGCGGTTGAAGCGCAGCGGCTGCGTCGGCAGATTGAGGAACCCGGCCTCCAGCATCGGATCCTCCAAGGCGCCGGCCGGCCGCACGCGCTGCTCCGCGGCCTCGGCTTCTTTCGCCGCGGCGCGCAACTCGGGATTGTTGCGCAGCGCTTCGGCGACGAGCACACTCAGCGGCTGCGCGCCGGCGGTGTCCGCACTTCGGTCCTGCGCCGCTACCGGCATCGCCACGACGGCGGCAAGCGCCATCGCGGCCGCCCCTAGCCGGGCCGTGCGGCCCGGCGAGCTGATCAAACTGAACGCCATCACCATCTCCTTCTCACTGCAGTCCGCCCGTTCGGACGATTGCGCCGACGGCGCCCGGCTACGGGGCGCCACACCTGCGCGCGCCGGGGACTGCCTACTTTTCTTTCTCCAGGCGTATTACCGTGAATTCGCCGCCGGCGCCGTCGACGTCGAACTTGATCTTGTCGCCCGGTTTCAAATGGTCGAGCATGGCCTTGTCTTTGACGCGATAGGCCATGGTCATCGGCGGCATGTCGAATTTGGGCATCGCACCGTGCTTGAGCGTGATCTTGCCGGCGGCCTTGTCGATGCTGCGCACTTCGCCTTCGGTCCATGCCGCGCTTGCGGCGGCAGCCAGTCTCGCCCCGTTCATCGCATGGTGCATATGGCTGTCGTCCGCGCTCGCCTGCAAGGCAAATGCCACGCCGAATATCGACACGGCGATCAAGAATGAGCTGCGAGTCATGTCTACTCCTCTTAGTTGTTAAGCAATCATTTGCACAAGTTTGCGGCTATTTCACCGAGACCTCGCCCCTCATACCGGCCTCGAAATGCCCCGGCTGCAGACAGGCGAAGTCGAAGGTGCCGGCTTTGGTGAATTGCCAGATCAGCTCTCCGGTTTCACCCGGTGCCAGCGTGACCATGTTAGGGTCGGCATGCACCATCCCGGGCATTTTACGCATCATCTCGGCATGCTGTTTCAGCTCCTCCATCGAGCCGATCACCATCTCGTGCTTGATCTTGCCGGCGTTTCTTGCCGCGAAGCGGATGGTTTCTCCGCGCCTGACGACGATGCGCGCGGGCGTGAATTTCATATCGTCGGACATCAGCACCCGGATAGTACGCGATACCTTCTCCGGATCGCCGGGTTTGCCCACGCCTTCTGCGTGCCCGCCTTCTGCAGCGTGTCCGCCCTGGGCCATGCCGTGCATCATGCCAGGCATCATTCCCCGCATCATCCCCTGATGCGTCTCGTCGTGCGCAAATGCCGCTGTCGGTGTCAATACAAGCGCGGCAAGCATAAGCATTCTCGCTTTCATGGTTCCTATCCTCTGGTTACTCGTCGAAATGTGGGTCGCAACGGCAATTCTTGACGGCCGTCGGATCACTCCTCAGCTAGGCGGCATTATGCAGCCCTGGAACCGTCATGAATCTGACCATAAGATTACATTTTTGTAATCTTTCCCATGCCGATACGCTTATCGGCGCCGCCTGTTCGATCGCAGCAATTTTTTGACCGTGAGCGTTGGACGGCTCGCCGAATCGATTTATCTTGGTTGACAAAAAATCCTTCCCCTTGGGTTCCGGCTCCCAAAGCGTGCGCGGCGCGCGTCCGACGCGTCAACACCTGGTCCGCAGAGATGACGAACGTCGATAGAAGCACGGCCGTAATCATGCCGTCCATCATCTGCGCGGCGATACTGCGGATACCCTTGTGCTCGCGCGATTCTCCAAATTCAGCGATGATCGTCAGGTCCAAAGCGACTGGTTGGAGCCACCCGCTGAAAGCGCGTGCGCGATGTCACCTGCCCGCATCCCTACACGCCTTCATCTCTGCTTCGAAGTGTTCCTTGCGCAGTTGGTTCTGGTAAGGCGTGTGCTGCGCACGCCGACCGTGATCGAGCGGCAGCACCAGCACACGAGCTGCGCATCGTCGCTCCGCGCTGAGCAATGCGCCCGCGCCATCGCGACGCACCAACCTGCAGGGCACCGCTGCCGAGGCCGTTGCGGTAGCGCTTGGTGTCAGCGGGAGTCGAGACGTTCAAATGAATCCTGTGAGCGCGCAGTT
>JAKAIH010000080.1 GCA_021825225.1 Pseudomonadota bacterium | reverse complement strand
CGGGAGCGGGCAGGCGGGGGGCGCGCGCGAGATTTTTCGCCATACGGTCGAGCTCAGCGTCAAGGGCAGTTACTTCGATCTGCTCGATTACCTTGCCGCGCTCGAACGCATGCCGCAGCGGGTGTTTTGGGACGGGATTGAACTCAGCGTGGCGCAGTATCCCCAATCGGTGCTTAAGCTGACCATCTACACGCTCAGCCCGGAAAAATCATGGCTGACCGTCTGATGCCGATGCGGATGCTGGCGGTGGCCGCGCTGGCGCTTCCGGCCGGCAGCAGCGCGCAGGCGCTCACCGATCCGACGCGGCCGCCGCTGGAACTCATGAGCAGTGCCGCTGCCGGCGCCGCGCCGCGCACGCCATTGCAATCGATACTGCTGTCGAGCACACGCAAGGGCGCGATCATCAACGGGCGCTACGTGGCTCTGGGCGGGACCTATGGCAAGGCGAAGCTGGTCAGAATCACCGCGACCGAGGTGACATTGAAAGGCGATCAGGGATTGGAAGTGCTACAGTTGTATCCCCCGATGGAGAAGGCTTCTGCGGCGTCCGGCAGCCCGCGGGGCGCTGAGAAAATGGTGAAACGTCCATGAGAACTCTGTGCACCGCCGGGCTGATCCTGAGCGCCTTCATCCTCGCCGGCTGCGCCCAGGAGCCGGTGCGCACCAACCAGATCAGCAGCCAGATTACCGGCGGTTTGGAGCAGGGCGCGCAGCGCGCGAAACCGCGAGAATCGGACGCGGTGAACCGCGCGCTGCTGCCGCCGCTGCGCATGGAACTGCCGCAGGCGCAGGGAAAGCCGATCGAGGGGCGCTTCGACCTCAACGTAAACAATGCACCGGCGCGCGAAGTGTTCCTGTCGATCGTGTCGGGCACGCGCTACAGCATGCTGGTGCACCCGGACGTGACCGGTTCCATCTCGGTGAACCTCAAGGATGTCACCTTGCGCGAGGCGCTGGATGCGATCCGCGAGATTTACGGCTATGAGTACAAGATCGAGGGCAGCAGGGTCTACATCCAGCCGGCCGGGCTGCAAACGCGCGTGTTCCAGGTCAACTACCTGATCGGCGCGCGCCAGGGCCGCAGCGACATGCGCGTCACCGCCGGTTCCAGCGGAATCACCACCAGCGCGACCACGGCGGGCAGCGCAACGGCGCTGCAGCAGACGCTGACGACCACCCAGACCGCACCTGCCGGCGTGCAGGGTCCGCCTTCGCTCACGCCGAATGCCGTCGGCGCTCTGGGCGGCATCCAGAACGACGCCACGCGCATGTCCACCGTCCAGACGACCGATTTCTGGGCCGAAGTCGAGTATGCCATCCACACCATCGTCGGCACCGGCGGGGGCCGCAACATCGTGATCAGCCCGCAGTCCGGGGTGGTGGTAGTGCGCGCCATGCCGCAGGAACTGCGCAGCGTTGCGACCCTGCTCAAGGCGATGCAGCTTTCGGTGGAGCGGCAGGTAATGCTCGAGGCGAAGATCATCGATGTGACCCTGAACCAGGCGTATCAATCGGGAATCAACTGGGCGGCGTTTCCCACCAGCGGCATTGCCGGCGGTTTTTCCAGCGGACTGGGCGGAGCGGCGAACAGCCTCGGCACGCGGGGCAGCCTGAGCGGCGGTACCGCCGGCAGCAGTTCCGGCAGCAGCAGCAGCTTCAGCGCCAACCCTGGGGCCGGCGCCGGCCTGGCAACGCTGGGAGGCGCCGTTGCCGGCGCCACGGGCGTCGCGGGAGGAGTGTTCGGCCTGGCGGTGCAGACCGACAATTTCGCTGCCCTGCTGCAGTTTCTCGAGTCGCAGGGATCGGTGCAAGTGCTCTCCAGTCCGAGGGTGGCCACGCTCAACAATCAGAAGGCGGTGCTCAAGGTCGGCACCGACCAGCCTTATGTCACCAGCATCACCGTGGTTCCCGGTTCGAGCACGGGCGGGGTGGTCACGCCGACTTCGGTTGCGCCGCAGATCAGCAATATTTTCTCGGGCATCTCGCTGGATGTCACGCCGCAGATCGACGCCGAGGGAAATATCGCACTGCATATCCATCCCCTGGTCACCAGCGTGACGCCCAAGTCGGTCGGATTCAACCTGGTCGGCGTCGGCGCGCAGAGCGTGGACGTGGCCGCGATCAACGTGAGCGAGTCCGACACCATGGTGCGCACGCAGGACGGCAATATCGTCGTCCTGGGTGGCTTGATGAAAGTCGAGCTGAACCGGGGCCGCAGCGGCATCCCCGGACTCGAGGACGTGCCGGTGATAGGCGGCGCTTTCCGCAACTCCTCCACCGATACCATCAAGCGCGAACTGGTGATCCTGATCAAACCGACGATCATCGAGAGCGACAAGAACTGGGAACAGGATCTGCAGGACACGCGCAATCGCATGCAGCGCATGGGCAACGATCCCGGCGCGGTCCCGGCCGACCGAAAGCAGTGATCTACCTCAGTCATTTCGGCTTGCGCGAGCCCCCCTTCGGCATCACACCGGACACCAGTTTTTTCTTCGCCTGCGCCAGCAGTCAGGAAGCGTTGAACACCTTGCTGGTCGCCGTGGCCAATGGCGAGGGTTTCATCAAGATCACCGGCGAAGTGGGGACGGGCAAGACGCTGCTGTGCCGCAAACTGCTCGCCACGCTGCCCGAGAGCTGTGTCACGGCCTATATCCCGAATCCCGACCTGGAGCCGCGCACGCTGCTGTTCGCGCTGTGCGACGAGCTGCACGTCGAGGTGAATGCGGATCTCGATCAGCACCGCCTGCACAAGGCCTTGAATCACGCGCTGCTCGGCTTCGCGCGCGACCGCAAGCGCGTGGTGATCTGCCTGGATGAAACCCAGGCGATGCCGCTGGAGACGCTGGAAACGCTGCGCCTGCTGACCAATCTCGAAACGGAAAAACGAAAACTTGCGCAGGTGATCCTGTTCGGACAGCCGGAGCTCGACCGCAAGCTCGCTCACGAGTCGGTGCGGCAGCTGCGCCAGCGCATCACCTTCCAGCATCATCTGGGAACACTGACGCGAGAGGAGTTGGCGCAC
Organism: Pseudomonadota bacterium; assembly: GCA_021825225.1. Taxonomy (GTDB): domain Bacteria; phylum Pseudomonadota; class Gammaproteobacteria; order Burkholderiales; family SG8-39; genus 2-12-FULL-64-23. Next base: position 5,900 of record JAKAIH010000080.1, on the reverse strand, counting down.
TATCTGGCGCACCGCCTCAAGGTTGCGGGCTACAGCGGCGACAGCGTGTTCAGCAGTCCTGCGGTGCGCGCGATCCATCGCGCCACCCGCGGCGTGCCGCGGCTGGTGAACATCGTTGCGCACAAGGCGATGATGCTTGCTTTCGGCGAGGGCGTGCGCCAGGTGCGTGCGCGCCATGCGCGCGTCGCGATTGCCGACACGCCCGCGGCCAGCTCCTTTTCCGCGCGTCACTGGGCCTGGCTGGCCATGGCATGCCTGCTCGCCGGCAGCGGCATCGGCTGGCTGATGCTCAAATGAGCCTGATCAACAAAATGCTGCAGGACCTGGACAAGCGCCATGCAGCCGACGGCGGCGGCAAGACGCTGACGCAGCAGCTGCGCCCGGTGCATGCGCGCAAGGACTGGCGCCGCATCATGTGGGAGGTCAGCGCTGGTCTCGCGGTCGGCGCCGGCTGGACCGCCTGGGTGCTGTACCAGATATCCCCGCGCCCGCTGGTCACCGACCTGGTTTTCCAACTGCAGGCGAGAAGACCGCAGCTGGCTGGCGCGCCGCAGGCGCCGCCCGCACCGGCGGCGGCGAGCGTGGCGCCGGTGCTGCCGGCGCCGCTGCCGTCCGCTGCCGCAATGACTGCGCCGGAAACCAGGACGCCAGCACCCGCCGGCGTGGACATGCTCAAGCTCGCCACCGAGATCGCGACGCCCCTCAAGGAGAAAAGGGTCGCGACCAAACCCAAAGCGGAACGCGGACCCGCCGCCGAGCCTGCAACACGACCGAGGATGGTAGCGAAGGCGGAGCGCAAGGCAGACAGCACTGCGGGCGGGATGGCACAGGGCGCGTCTGCACCCGCGGCGCAAGGCCAGATCAGCATCGACAAGCATGCGGCCACGCCGGCCGAGCGCGCCGAGGACGAGTTTCGCAAGGCTACGGTGCTGCTCAATCACGGCAGGGTGGCCGAAGCGATGGACGCCTACAAGGCGACGCTGCTGCAGGATGCGCGGCATGCCGCGGCGCGCCAGGCCCTGGTGGGCCTGTTGCTGGAGAACCGCCGCATCGACGAAGCACAGCAGTATCTGCAGGAAGGCCTGAGCCTGGACCCGGATCGCTTCGTCTACGCGATCCTGTTGGCGCGCATACAGGTCGAGCGCGGAGATCTGCAGGGAGCGCACGACTTGTTGCGCAAGTATGCCGCCAGCGCCGCAGGCGACGCCGAATACCAGGCCTTCGACGCGGCCTTGTTGCAGCGGCTGGGACGGCACAAGGAGGCCGTGGCCGCCTACCAGGCGGCGCTCAAGCTCGCGCCGCGCTCCGGATTGTGGTGGATGGGCTTGGGCATATCGCTGCAGGCCGACCAGCGCAGCGCCGAGGCGCTGGATGCGTTCCGGCGCGCCAAGTCCGTCGGCGGCCTCAGCCCGGATCTGCTCGCCTTCGTCGATCAGCGCATGAAACAACTACAATAAAACCATGGCAGGCACGCAGTCTGCACCCGGGACCTGTGGGAAGGGCGGAGCATGAGGCACATCATGTCGGGGAAACCATGACCCTGCCGCGCGGCGATCCGCGGCGCGCCGCGCTTAACGACGAGGTTCATGCGCGCCCGTATCAGACGCTGCAGGCCCCGCTGCGTGCATCCTACCTGGCACTGCTGGCGCAGCCTGGGGAGCGCGAGCGCGAATATGCGCATGTGGCCGAATTGTGCGCGCGCCACGGCTGTCAGCCGCCCTTACCCGATGCGAGCTACTTCGTCGCCGAGTGCGGCGCATTCCGCCTGCGCTGGGAGCGCCATGGCGAGTTCAGCAGCTATACGGTGTTCACCGCCGGTGAGGGCGGCGAGCCCTTTGCGCAGCCCGCGGCAAATGCGCTGCCGCCGGAATGGGTGGCGGCTTTGCCCGGCAGTTTGATCGTTGCCGCACATGTGGCGCTGCTGCCTGCTGCCCAAGCGGAGCTGGAGATCGAAACGATTGCGCCGCATTTTGCCGGCAATACGCTGGCGGGCGCGCAACTCGCCGATGGCAGCGCGCTTGCGTTCACTGATTTTCGCATTCACCAGGACGGATATTCACGTTTCCTGCTGCTCGATCGCGGCATGGGCGGGCGCCGCGCCGGGCGCGTGCTGCAGCGCCTGCTCGAAATCGAAACCTATCGCATGTTCGCCCTGCTCGCGCTCCCGCTCGCGCGTGAACTTGGCCCCAAGCTGGCTGCAGCCGAGCGCGAACTGGCCGGCATCACCGAACTGATGGTGACCCAGGGTCCGGCCGACGAACCGGGGCTGCTCGACCGGCTCACCCGGCTTGCGGCGGCGGTGGAGAGTGCGCTCGCCGCCAGCAGCTACCGCTTCGGTGCGGCGCGCGCTTATTACGGACTGGTCAAACAGCGCATCGCGGAATTGCGCGAGCAGCGCATACCGGGCATCCAGACCATAGACGAATTCATGCAGCGCCGCCTGGCGCCGGCGATGAACACCTGCGAATCGGTGGCGCGGCGCCAGGCCGAGTTGTCCGAGCGCGTCGCCCGCGCGAGCGACCTGCTGCGCACGCGTGTGGACATCGTGCGGGAAATGCAGAACCAGGAATTGCTTGCTTCGATGAACCGGCGTGCGCGCCTGCAGTTGCGCCTGCAGGAAACGGTCGAGGGTTTGTCGGTCGCTGCCATTACCTATTACCTGGTCGGCCTGGTCGGCCACGTGGCAGAGGCGTTCAAGGCCGCCGGCTATGCGCTGGAGCCGGCCATCGTCATGGGAGCGGCGATACCGCTGGTGGCGCTGCTGGCCGCCGTCGGCATACGCTATGTGCGCCGGTCCGCAGCCAAGGAAAGCCGCCGCGGCTGAGCCTGCGCCTGCGCGCCGCTGCAGCGATGAAGGGGATGCAATGAATCTGGCCGATTTTCTCGGTACGGTGGCGGGCTTTCTGACCACCATCGCCTTTGCGCCTCAGGTGTGGACGGTGTGGAAGACGCGCTCCACGCGCGACATATCCTTGAGCATGTACCTGGTCTTTACCACCGGCGTCGGCTTCTGGCTGGCCTATGGCCTGGTCCTGGGCGCCTGGCCCATCATCGTGGCGAACTCGATCACCCTGGCGCTCACCGGCACGGTGCTGGTGCTGAAACTAAAGCACGGCTGAGCGCGCAGTCAATTGTTTTCGCGGTTCTTGATCAGAATTTTTCCGTCGGCCTCGACCACCACTTCCCCGTCCTGGTTCCTGCATATGCCGCTCAAGACCGCGATGCCGCCGCGGTGCTTGGGCTTGTCGTGCTTTTCCGCGATGGTCCAGGTCGTGGTGAGCGTGTCGCCCGCGCGCACCGGCGCCTTGAAGCGGCAGGTATGTTCCAGATAGGCGATGGCGGTGCCGCCGAAGTACATGCCCACCGGCGCCGACACCAGGGCGCTGGTGAACGGGCCGTGCAGGATGCGGCTGCCGAAGCGGCTTTGCTTGCCGTGCAGCTCGTTGGTGTGCAGGGGATTGAAGTCGCCGAACAGCCCGGCGGCGAGCACCAGATGCGTTTCGGTGACCGTCATGGCCGAGCCGAAGCTCTCGCCAACCTTGATTTCGTCGTACGCCTTGCCCGGAAAAAGGACCATCGTCGCTCCCGCGTGATCGCGTCTGCATTCTGTCAAAAAGCCCGCGTTGCAGCAACGCGGAATTGTGTCAGAATCGCCGCTGTCGACCCCATTGCGCGAGCCGCGACCGATGAAACTGTATACCTTCTTCCGCTCCTCTGCGGCGTTCCGCGTGCGCATCGCGCTCAACTGCAAGGGTATCGCCTACGAAGCGCTGCCGGTGAGCCTGCCGAAGAACGAGCACAAGCTGACGCAGTATCTGGCGGTGCATCCGCAGGGACTGGTGCCGGCGCTGGAGGACGGCGGCAATGTCTACGTGCAATCGCTGGCGGTAATGGAGTATCTCGAAGAGACGCACCCGCTGCCGCCGCTGCTGCCCGCGATTCCCGCCGACCGCGCCTATGTGCGTGCGCTGGCGCAGATTATTGCCTGCGAAATTCACCCGCTCAACAACCTGCGCACGCTGCGCTATGTCAAACAGCAATTCGGCCTGGACGAGGAGGGCGTCAACCTCTGGTACCGGCATTGGATTGCCGAGGGGCTCGCCGGCCTGGAAGCCTACATCGCCGGCGCGAAATCGTCGGGCAAGTACTGCTATCGCGACCAGGTTACGCTCGCCGATTGCTGTCTGGTGCCGCAGGTGTTCAACGCGCAGCGCTATCGGTGCGAGCTCGCACCCTATCCGGAAATCATGCGCATTTTCGCCGAGTGCATGCAGCTCGATGCATTCATCGCCGCGCAGCCGAGCAGTCAGCCCGACGCGGTCTAGGCGATCCAGAGGAAGACTAGGCCAGCTTCGATCAGTCAGCTGACTACCCGCGCCGTTTCGCCATGGTCGCCGGCGCAGGGTTGGAGTCAGGCGCTGTTCGAGGCCGTCATTTCTTCAGGTTCGCGGCCAGCCAATCGACCAGCTTCTCGCCGGCCGCGTCGCTCGCCGTGATCAGCGCGCGCACTCCGCCCGCGGCGTTGGGCGTGGCCGCGGCCTGTTCGAATTCGAAACTCTGCTGCGCTACGACGCTGCGCTGCTTGATCAGGCTCGCGCGCAGGCGCAGCAGCGCGTGGCTTTTTTCAGGCGCATCGAACACCTGGCTGAATTCCTCCAGTTCCAGCCGCAGCGTGTAGGCGGCGCGCACGCCGTCGGCGCTGGTGAAGACTCCCGCCTGATTCGCGCGCGCGACGCTCGCGCGCAGCCTCTGGGCGAGCAGCGCCGCAGGCGGCATCACCCAGCGGCTCAGCGCGTAGGCTTGCGGCCGGGCTGCGTCCTGATAGGCCAGGCGGTAGTAGATGCCGGAGTTGTCCATCCACGCCGGCGCCGTGACTGCGGCGACGACCAGGTCCTGCCGCAGGCGCGGATGGGCGTCTTTGTCCGCGCGCGTCAGGCCGAAATCGTAGTTGACCATGCCCTCTTGCGTCCGCGGCCCGAGGGCGCAGCTGGTGAGCAGGGCAAGGGACAGCAGCAAAGCGGCGCGCAGCATTATCTTTCTCCCGTGAAACCGGGCTCGCCCGGGCCGGGCCTGCCCGGCGCTGTGCCGAAGACGATGCTCTGCGGCTGTTCGTCCAGAGTGTTGATCACGCGGCCCAACGCGTGTGTGTTCTTGGAAAAATCGTCGATGAGCCCGTTCACGCGCGGCATGGTTTCATCGTTTACCGCGCGCGCCGTGGCGCCGACTTCCTCGACGCTCGCGACCGCCTGCGCCAGCTTGTCCACGCGCGCATCGAGCTTGAGCGCGAGCCCGTTGACGTTGCCTATGAGCTGATCGGCTTTGCCGATGCTGGCCCGCGCGTCCTTGGCCAGCCCTTTGGTTTCGGCGATCAGCCCGGGCATGGCTTCCAGGCTGGGCTCCAGCTTTTTCGTCGCCGTGCTCACGCGCTGCGTCGCTTCCTCCAGGTTGGCCAAGGTGCGCCGCACATGCCCCTGGTTTTCATCGTCGAGGAGGCGCTTGACCTTCTCGGCGATTTCGACGAAAGAACCGAACAGGTTTTCGCCGTCGTCCATGAGCGAGGGTTTCATGCGGATCTGCGCGACTTCCCGCGCACTGCTAGGCAGCGTCTCCCGGGATTTGCCGTCGTCGCCCAAGAGCACATACGCCAGGCCGGTTATCCCCTGGTAGCCCAGCTGGGCATACGTGCTCTTGGTAATGGGCGTGCCTTCGCGCACGCCGATGCGGATGCGCACGCGGCCGCCGTTCGCCGCGTCGATGCTGATGTCGTCTACTCTGCCCACGTCCACCCCGCGATAGCGCACGGGTGCCTCGACCTTGAGTCCGGTCACCGGGCTGCTCGTGGCCAGAGCATATGGAATCAGCCGGAGCTCGTCCTTGCCGAACCACAGGGATACGGCCGC
>JAKAIH010000079.1 GCA_021825225.1 Pseudomonadota bacterium | reverse complement strand
ATTTGTTCGGGAGCAAGGGTTATTGGGGCGAAGCGCGGAAATGCAAGGCCGGCGCGCCTTGCGCCGAGGCCGGTACGAACGCGCCGGGCTGCGCCGCGACGCTAAAGTCCGCAACCGGCCGGCTTGCCCTGATGAGGTAGGCCCGCGCCGCCGCCGCGGGGCGAGCGCTCTAGCTTCCCCTGTCCGCGCCAATTACCCAGCGGCTCGCCGTTCTATGCGCAGGCCGCCCGCCGGCGGCGGTACGGGCGGACCCGCGATTCGGATCCTGTGGCGCAGCCGGCCGCTGCTGCTTTTGCGCCCGCAGCTTGTCGACGTAGTCCCGGGACTTGCCCGAGAGCCGCAGGCGCTGTTCGTACGCAAGCGCAGTGTCGTCGATCACCCTGTCGCCGATTGTCGCGATGACGCGGGGACCGCTGACGATCTCGCCGCGGCTGTACCAGGGCGGCGCGATATTCGAAAACCTGGTTTGGCCGCTCGCCGGATCCTTCCACGAGTACATCTGCGCGAACACGGGTTCGCACGCTACAAGGAAGGCGGCCGCCAGACCGAAGCAGAAAGTCCCGGAATTTTCCAAAGAATTTAATCCGCCGGCGAGAGGTTAGAATACCGGCTCGATTTTAGCCCGCGCCAAGCCGCCGCGACGCAATGGCGCCGGGATTTTGCAATCCTTTACACTTTTCGCGGACACATGAGCGGCAGAACAAAACATGAAAGCGATGGTTCGCTGCGCCCCGGCCGACCGATGAGCATTGCACCCACCGCACGCTCGGTGCTGAAGGAGGTGTTCGGCTACGCCGCGTTCCGCGGGCCGCAGGAGGAGATCGTGCGCCACGTCGCCGCGGGCGGCGACTGCCTGGTGCTGATGCCCACGGGCGGGGGCAAATCGCTGTGCTACCAGATCCCGGCGCTGCTGCGCCCGGGCACTGGCATCGTGGTGTCGCCGCTGATCGCGCTGATGCAGGACCAGGTCGCGGCGCTGCGCGAGGCCGGCGTCAGGGCCGCATTCCTCAATTCCTCGCTGTCGGCGGCGGACGCAGCCGCGGTCGAGCGCGGCCTGTCCGAAGGCGCTTACGACCTACTCTACGTCGCGCCCGAACGCGCGCTGATGCCGCGCTTCCTCGAGCAGCTCGCGCGCCTGCATGCCGCGGCGCGGCTCGCGCTGTTCGCGATCGACGAGGCGCACTGCGTGTCGCAGTGGGGCCACGACTTCCGCCCGGAATACATGCAGCTCGCGCTCTTGCACCAGCGCTTTCCGGGTGTGCCGCGCATTGCGCTCACCGCCACCGCCGACCGCGTCACGCGCGCGGAGATCGTGCAGCGCCTCGGGCTCGAAGACGCGCGTCTGTTCGTGTCGAGTTTCGACCGGCCGAACATCCGCTACCGCATCGTCGAGAAAGCCAATGCGCGCGCGCAGCTGCTCGCGTTCCTGCGCGCCGAGCATGCGGGCGAGGCCGGCATCGTCTATTGCCTGTCGCGGCGCAAAGTCGAGGAGACCGCGGCCTGGCTCGCCGAGCAGGGCGTGACGGCGCTCCCCTATCACGCCGGCATGGATGCGGAAACGCGCAACCGCCACCAGGCGCGCTTCCAGCGCGAAGAGGGCATCGTCATGGTCGCGACCATCGCCTTCGGCATGGGCATAGACAAGCCCGACGTGCGCTTCGTCGCGCACCTCGACCTGCCCAAGAGCATCGAGGGCTACTATCAGGAGACCGGCCGCGCCGGCCGCGACGGCCTGCCCGCGGACGCGTGGATGGCCTACGGCCTGGGCGACGTGGTCAACCAGCGGCGCATGATCGACGCCTCGACGGCCGAGCCCCAGTTCAAGCGCATCGCCGCGGCCAAGCTCGATGCCCTGCTCGGGCTGTGCGAGGCGAGCACTTGCCGCCGCGTGCGCCTCCTGGCGTATTTCGACGAGGGCTCGGCGCCCTGCGGCAATTGCGATGTGTGCATCGAGCCGCCGCAGGTGTGGGACGGCACGGTGGCGGCGCAGAAGGCGCTGTCCTGCGTCTATCGCACCGGGCAGCGCTTCGGCGCGGTGCACCTGATCGACGTGCTCCTGGGCAAGGAAACCGAGCGCGTGCTGCAATGGGGCCACCGCGAACTCAGCACGTTCGGCGTCGGCCGCGAACTCGACGAGAAAGCCTGGCGCGCGGTGTTTCGCCAATTAGTCGCCCAGGGGCTGCTCGCCGTCGATCACGCGGGCCACGGCTCGCTGCTGCTCACCGAGGCCAGCCGCGCGGTGCTCAGCGGCGCGCAGGCCGTGCATTTGCGCCATGCGCAGGCCGGCAAACCCAAGGCGGGCGCGAAGCGCTCGAGCGCAGGCGTTGGCGGTCTCGGCGCCGCGGACGAAGGCCTGTGGCAGCGCCTGCGCGAGTGGCGTGCGAGCGTCGCCAAGGAACACGGCGTGCCGGCCTATGTCGTGTTCCACGACGCCACCCTGGCCGAGCTCGCGCGCTTGCGCCCGCAGAGCGAGGACGCGCTCGGCCGGATCTCCGGCGTGGGCACGCGCAAGCTCGAGCACTACGGCGCGGCCTTGCTCGCGCTGCTGCGCGACTGAAAAGCGGGGCGCAATGTATTCCGCTCCGATAATGATCCCTTAAGGTTCCAGCCTTAAAGTGCGCCCCATCGTTCATCACCGATGGGGGGCAGCATGCAACCGTTCAAATCCATGGCAGGTGTCCTGCTGGCGGGCGCGCTCGCCTTGACCGGGCTCGCGGCCGTCGCCGCGACGCCGGCAGAAATTCAAAAGACGTTCGAGGCCGAAGCGCGCGCGGGCGCGCCCGGCTTCGGCGGCTTTTCGGCCGAGCGCGGCCGGCAGTTCTTCGATTCCACGCACGGCAACGATTGGAGCTGCGCGTCCTGTCACACCTTGAACCCGCGCCAGCCGGGCAAGCATGCGAAGACCGGCAAGGAAATCGCGCCCATGGCGCCGGCGGCGAATCCGCAGCGCTTCAGCGACGCGGCGAAGGTCGAGAAGTGGTTCAAGCGCAACTGCAAGGACGTGCTCGGCCGCGCCTGCAGCGCGCAGGAAAAAGGCGATGTGCTGGCCTACCTCATGTCGCTGGCGAAATAGGAGAACGCAATGAACAAGACCATACAAATGAAAATGTTCGACGTGATCGTCTGGGCCGTGGCGCTGCTGTTCGCGTTCGGCCTGTTGGCGGGCGAGGCGATGGCCGAGTCCAAAGGAGTCGCCGCCGCCAACGCAACATGGAAAGCCGAGTGCGGCAGCTGCCACCTCGCCTATCCGCCGCAGCTGCTGCCTGCGTCTTCCTGGCGCCAGATCATGGCCGGCCTGCCCAGGCACTTCGGCGCCGATGCGAGCCTGGATGCGGCCAGCGCGGCCGAGATCGGCGCTTTCCTCGAGCGCAACGCAGGCAGCGGCAGGCGCGGCGGCGAGGCTGCGCTGCGCATCACGGAGACGCGCTGGTTCCTGCGCAAACACGACGAAGTACGCCCGTCCGCCTGGAACAACCCGCAGGTCAGGACCGCGGCCAACTGCAGCGCCTGCCATGGCGGCGCCGAGCGCGGCGATTTCGACGAACACGCCGTGCGCATACCGCGCTAAGGGAGACCGCCATGGGCAAGCAACGCATCCTGGTATGGGACCTGCCGACGCGGGTGTTTCACTGGCTGCTGGCTGCATCCTTCCTCGGCGCTTTCGTGACCGCCGAGTCCGAGCGTTATCGCGACGTTCATGTGGCGCTCGGCTACACCGTGCTCGGCCTGGTCGTATTCCGCTGCGTCTGGGGCGTGATCGGCACGCGCTACGCGCGCTTTGCCTCGTTCCCGATCGCGCCGCGGCGCGTGCTCGGCTATCTCAAATCGCTGTTCACGCGCGCGCCGCAGCATCATGTGGGGCACAATCCGGCCGGCAGCCTCGCGATCTACGCCATCCTCGCGCTGGCGCTCGCCGCGGGCGCCAGCGGCTACGCCGCCTACAACGAGATCGGCGGCGAAGTCCTGGCGGAGTTGCACGACGGCGCGGCGAGTGCGATGCTAGGCTTGGTCCTAATCCACATCGGCGCCGTCATCGTGAGCAGTCTGATCCACCGGGAGAACCTCGTCGCCGCCATGCTCAACGGCTACAAGCGCGGCCGCGCCGGCGAAGGCATCCGCAGCAAGCACTGGTTCGTCGCCGCTGCGGTGCTCGCCGCGACCGCGGGCTTCTGGGCCGGCAGCGCCGGGCTGTTGCCGGCGGACCTGGCCATGGCGCTGCCGCAGCAGATCCAGGGCGGACGCGGCTGATGCGCATACTGCTGGTCGAGGACGACAAGCTGCTCGGCGACGGCGTGCAGGCGGGACTGACTCAATCCGGCTTCAACGTCGATTGGGTCAGGGACGGCGTCGCGGCGGAACTTGCGCTCAAGACCGGCGAGTTTACCGGCGTCGTGCTCGACCTGGGTTTGCCGCGGCTTTCGGGCATGGATTTGTTGCTGCGGCTGCGCCGCGGCGGCAACAAGGTGCCGGTGTTGATCCTGACCGCGCGCGACCGCGTCGAAGACCGCATCAAGGGCCTGGACGCGGGTGCCGACGACTATGTGATCAAGCCTTTCGACCTGCACGAGCTTGCGGCGCGGCTGCGCGCGCTGGTGCGCCGCGCCTGCGGCGAAGCGGCGGCAAAGCTGCAGGTCGGTGACATCGAGCTCGACCCGGCCGCGCGCCGCGTGAGTTTCCGCGGCCGGCCGGTCGAGCTGGCAGCGCGCGAGTTCGCGCTGCTGCAGGAACTGATGCTCAACGCCGGCAGGGTGCTGTCGCGCGAGCAATTGGCGCAGCGCCTGTATGCCTGGGGCGAGGAGATAGAGAGCAACGCGATCGAAGTGCACGTGCACCACCTGCGGCGCAAGCTCGCGCCCGAGCTGCTGCGCACCGTGCGCGGCGTCGGCTACATGATGCCGCGCGAGGCGGCATGAAGCAGCCGGCGCCGGCCTATTCGCTCAAGCGGCGGCTGCTCGCCGCGCTGCTCGCGAGCATCGCGTTCGTGTGGCTGGCGACGGCCGTATTCAGTTATTTCGACGCGCAGCACGAGCTCGACGAATTGCTCGACGCGCATCTGGCGCAGTCGGCGTCCCTGCTGCTGGCGCAGACCGGCGGCGAGCCGGAGGAAATCGATACCGAGCACATGCCGCAGCTGCACAAGCGCGCGCGCAATGTCGCGATTCAGATGTGGGAGCACGGCGCTACCTTGCGCCTGCATTCGGCCAACGCGCCGGCCGGGCGTCTGTCGCGGCAGGACGAGGGCTTCAGCGATGCCGTGATCGGCGGCGAGCGCTGGCGCGTATTCAGCGCCTGGGACGAAGCCCGGCGCTACCTGGTGCAAGTCGGCGAACGCTACGAGACGCGCGACGAGATCGCAGCCAGCCTGGCGAAGAACCTGCTGCTGCCGCTGCTGTTCGCGCTGCCTTTGCTCGGAGGGCTGGTCTGGCTCAACGTCGCGCGCGGGCTGCGCCCGCTGGCCGCGCTGGGGCGGCAGGTGGCCGAGCGCGATCCGGGCAATCTCGGCAGCCTGGATGCGGGTGCGGTCCCGGCCGAGGTGCTGCCGCTGATCGAGAACCTGAACCGGCTGTTCGGGCGCGTGGCGCAGCTGATCGACAGCGAACGCCGCTTCACCGCCGATGCGGCGCACGAACTGCGCACGCCGCTCGCCGGCCTGAAGACCCAGGCGCAGGTGGCGCGCGCTTCCCTGGACGACGCCGAGCGCCGGCACGCGCTGGACAAGGTGATCGCGGGCTGCGACCGCGCCAGCCACCTGGTGCAGCAGCTGCTCACGCTCGCGCGTCTCGATCCGGAGGAGCCCGCAAGCAGGGCACAGCCCTGCGATCTGCGCGAGCTCGCGCGCACCGCCGTGGCCGAACTGGCCCCGTTCGCCCTGTCGAAGCAGGTCGAGATCGAACTGGCCGAGGGCGCGGCGGCGGCAACGACCGGCCATGCCGGGCTCATCGCCATCCTGCTGCGCAACCTGATCGACAACGCCATCCGCTACAGCCCCGCCGGCGGCAGCGTGCGCGTGCGCGCGCAGAACGGCGAGGACGGCGCGACGCTCACGGTGAGCGACCAGGGGCCGGGCATACCCGCGGCCGAACGCGACAAGGTCGGGCAGCGCTTCTACCGCATCCTCGGCACCGAGGAATACGGCAGCGGCCTCGGCCTGTCGATCGTGAAGCGCATCGCCGAGCTGCATGGCGCCAGCCTCAGCCTGGCCGAAGGCGACGAGGGCAAAGGCCTGGCGGTCAGGGTGAGCTTCAGAGTTTAGAAGGCGAGCAGCACCGCCACTCCGGCCACGGTCAGCACCGCCCCCAGCGCGACGCGCGGCGGAACGCGTTCATGGCGCAGCAACAGGATGCTCAGCGCGAGCGTGAACAGCGGATAGGTCGCGATAATGGGGGAGACCAGCGCCACCTTGCCTTTGGCCAGGGCGGTGTACATCAGGAACAGGCTCGCGCCGTTGAACATGCCGGTGGCGACGAACCAGGGCGTGGCGCGCCGGTCGGCCGGTTCACGCCGCCGGCGCAGGCGCGTCGCCGCGAGGATCACCACGGCCGACACGGTGTAGCCGATGAGCCCGGCGGCGTAAGGACTGCCCCACAGCGCGAGCCCGGCCTTGGTCAGGACCTGCGCCAGCGCGCGCAGCGCCGCCGCCGCAACCGGCAGCGCGATCGCCCACAGCGGCCAGCTGCGCGCACGCGCGCCGCCGCTCCAGCTCAGCGCGAGCATGCCGAGCACGATGGCAGCGGTCCCGAGCACATCGCCCGCGCTGAGTCCTTCGCCCAGGAACAGGATCGCGCCGGACAGGGCGAACAGCGGCGTGGTGCAGGAAACGGCGCTGGTGATGGTCGGCCCCATGCGCTGGTTGCCGCTGTAGGTCAGCAGCGTCACTGCCGCGGGAAAGAACAGGCCGACCAGTGCGAACATCCCGGCCGCAGCGAAGTTGAAGCCGCCGGTGTCGAGCAGGAACGGCGCCAGGCACCAGAACACCAGCGTCGACGAGGGCACGCCTATCGCCGCGCCGGCCGCCGGCGACGCATAGCGCAGGCCCAGGCGCGTGGTGATCATCGCCGCGCCGAGGCCGGCGGCGGCGGCGAGCGCCCACAGCGCGGATGCAAGCTCGGGCTTCAATGCGGATGCCGGTGATGCAGATCGGGCAGATGCGCATGGCTGTGCGCGAGCGGCGCATGCCGGTGCGCATGCGTATGCGGCTCGGGCCCTTCGTCGCCGCGGTGCGCATGCTGGTGATGCGCGTCGTGCGTGTGCAGGTGCTCGTGTTCCAGCGCCTCATGCGCATGCGCGTGGCCATGCTGCTCGGTGAGCGTGAGCCAGGTCGCAAGGAGCATGAGCGCGAAGGCGGCGGCGAAAGCCGGCGTCAACGGCTCCCCCAGCAGCAGGATGGAGAGCGCCGCGCCGATGAAAGGTGCGGTGGAAAAATGCGCCGCGGCGCGCGCGCTGCCGAGGTGGCGCAATGCGAGGATGTACAGCGCGAGGCTCACGCCATAGGCGAGCCAGCCGAGCGCGAGCGCGCCTGCGAGCGGCAGCGCCGGCGGAAACCTGGCGCCCAGGGCCAGGGCCGCGGCGATGTTGACGCAGCCCGCGACGAGCCCCTTGATCATGGCGATGTGGACCGGGTCGGCGGCGGCGATGCGGCGCGTGAGATTGTTGTCCAGCGCCCACAGCGCGCAGGCGGCGGCAACCGCCAGGGTGCGCAGCGACAGTCCGAAACCGGCGCCCGCTTGGTAGCCGAGCAGCAGGCCGGCCGCGAGCATCAGGCAGGCGGCGAGCCAGATGCGCCCCCCTACCGCTTCCTTGAATGCCAGCGCGGCGATCAGCGCGGTCAGTATGGCTTCGAGGTTGAGCAGCAGCGACACGCCCGAAGCGCGCTCGCCGGCGAGTCCCCACATCAGCAACAGCGGCGCGGCGATGCCGCCGCAAACGATCGCCGCGGCGAACCAGGGATAGTCCGCCGGGCGCAGCGGCGCTTGCGTCCCGCGTTTGCCCGCGCGGCGAATCAGCTGCACCAGCGCCAGACCGGCGCCGCTGCCAAAGTAAAGCAGCCCGGCGAGCAAGCCCGGCGTGATTGCGGCCTGCAGCAGTTTCGCCAGCGGCGTGCTCGCGCCGAACAGCGCGGCTGCGGCGAGCGCGATGAGGGCGTAGCGTTGCGTGGCGAGATCTATCATTGGCCTGGCCTGGAAGGCTGCGCTCGAGCAGGGCGCGGACCGCGCATCCTGGCGCGAACGCAGCCGGGGCCGGTCCGCCCGGGGTCCGGACCGGTTTCGGGATCGATGAAGTATAGCATTGATTGTTCGGTACTTTTTCAGGACGGCCCAGCCGGGACCGGGTTCCTTAAGGTGTGTCAACGCCTTGGCGCTTCGGCCGTTAGTGGCAGTTCCGGCATTGCGGTTATCGCCGCTATGCTTGCACCGCGTTATCGACGTCGGCTCCTCATGACGGGACGATGGGTCGAGGCGGTAGGGAGCACGCCGGTAATTTCCATCCATCTACGAGGAGTCAACATGAGCAAGCTTCTGTCCATTCTGGTTGCCGCAATGTTCGCCGTTTCCACCGGTTCCGTCTACGCCGCTACGCACGCGAAGGCCGCCGCTGAGAAAAGCGAAATGAAGAAGGAAGAAAAGGCCCCGGCCAAGAAGGCGGTGAAGAAGGTGCACAAAGCCAAGGCCAAGAAAGAAATGAAGAAGGAAGAGAAGAAGTAAGCTTTTCTTCTCCGCAAGGAAAGGGCAGGGTTAACCCTGCCCTTTTTTTTGCGCGGCCGCAAAAATTTGCTACAGTCGCCCGCATGAGCGTCAACATCGCCCAGCTGCTGGTGCGCAGCGCGCACGCCTACCCGAACCTGCCGGCGCTCGCGCGCGGCGCGCGCGTGAGCTGCACTTACGCCGAACTCGCCGCACGCGTGTCGCGCCTTGCGGCCGGGCTGGCGCAGCGGCTCTCTCCGAACGAGCGCGTCGCGCTGGTGATGAAGAAC
>JAKAIH010000078.1 GCA_021825225.1 Pseudomonadota bacterium | reverse complement strand
GATCGCGATGGAGCAGGGCTTGCGCTTTGCCATCCGCGAGGGCGGGCGCACGGTGGGTGCCGGTGTGGTTGCCAAGGTGATCGAGTAAGAATTAGAGACTGGAGGTCAGAGGCCGGCACATACCGCGAACCCGCAATACCAGGGTTCCAGTAGCGCCAGCCTCTGCCTGATTTACAGGCCAATAGCTCAATTGGCAGAGCGTCGGTCTCCAAAACCGAAGGTTGGGGGTTCGAGGCCCTCTTGGCCTGCCACTTTTAACTGTGCTCCGTATATGCCTCGCACGGAGCCGAGACGGATCGATGGCTGACAAAATCAAGCTGGTACTGGCTGCGCTGCTGCTTGCTGCGGGCGTGGCAGGGTTTTATTACCTCGGCGACAGCGCTGCGATAGTGCGTCTCGCCGCCATCGTGGCCGGCGCGGCTGCCGGCATTGCGGTCGCGTGGTTTACCGCGCCCGGGCAGCAATTTCTGGCATTCGGCCGCGACGCGATCACCGAGGTGAAAAAGGTCGTGTGGCCGACGCGCAAGGAATCGCTGCAGACCGCGGGGATCGTGTTTGCTTTCGTCCTCGTCATGGCGGTGTTCCTGTGGGTGAGCGACAAGACGCTGGAGTACCTGTTGTACGACTTGATACTGGGCTGGAAGAAACTATGAGCAAGCGCTGGTACGTGGTTCACGCCTATTCCGGCTTCGAAAAGTCGGTGCAGCGCGCGCTCGAAGATCGCATCCGGCGCGCCGGCATGCAGGAAAAATTCGGCAAGATCCTCGTTCCCACGGAAGAGGTGGTCGAGATGAAGGCCGGCCAGAAGAACATTTCCGAGCGCAAGTTTTTCCCCGGCTATGTGCTGGTGGAAATGGAGATGGACGACGAGACCTGGCATCTGGTGAAGAGCACCAACAAGGTCACCGGATTCGTCGGCGGCACGGCGAGCAAGCCGACGCCGATCTCGGTCAAGGAAGTCGACAACATCATGCACCAGATGCAGGAGGGCGTGGAGAAACCCAAGCCCAAGGTGCTGTTCGAGGTGGGTGAAGGGGTGCGCGTCAAGGAAGGTCCGTTCACCGATTTTCACGGCCTGGTGGAAGACGTCAACTACGACAAGTCGAAGCTGCGCGTATCCGTGACGATTTTCGGCCGGGCGACGCCGGTCGAACTGGAGTTCGGACAGGTGGAGAAGGCGTAATCGGTTTTCGCCGTGAAGCCGCGGCGAGCAGCGGTTGAAATGGCAGTGTTGTTTAACCGGGGAGGGCTTCAAAGCCCGCTTGAACCCACAAGGAGCGATATATGGCAAAGAAGATCGTCGGCTTTATCAAGCTGCAGGTCCCGGCAGGCAAAGCCAACCCCAGCCCGCCTATCGGGCCGGCGTTGGGCCAGCGCGGCCTCAACATCATGGAGTTCTGCAAGGCATTTAACGCGCAGACGCAAAAAGTGGAGCCGGGTCTTGCGCTGCCGGTGGTGATTACCGCGTTCGCGGACAAGAGCTTCACCTTCATCATCAAGACGCCTCCGGCCACGGTGCTGATCAAGAAGGCGGCAGGAATCGACAAGGGCAGCAAGGTGCCGCATACCGACAAAGTGGGCAGGCTCACGCGCGCCCAGGCCGAGGAAATCGCCAAGACCAAGATGCCCGATCTCACCGCGGCGGATCTGGACGCCGCCGTGCGCACGATCGCCGGCAGTGCGCGTTCCATGGGCGTGATCGTGGAGGGCGTAAAATGAACCAGGTCGTCGCAAAACTCTCCAAGCGCCAGAAGGCTACTGTCAATCTGGTCGAGCGCAACAAGGCCTACGCAGTCCTGGAAGCGATGAAATTGATCAAGCAGGCGGCCACCGCGAAATTCGACGAATCGGTGGATGTCGCGGTCAATCTCGGCATCGACGCCAAGAAATCGGACCAGACCGTGCGCGGTTCGGTGGTGCTGCCCGCAGGTACCGGCAAGAAAGTGCGCGTGGCCGTGTTCGCGCAGGGCGACAAGGCCGCTGCGGCCAAGGCGGCCGGCGCCGACATCGTCGGCATGGAAGACCTGGCGGAGCAGATCAAGGCGGGCAAGATGGATTTCGACGTGCTGGTCGCCAGCCCCGATACCATGCGCATCGTCGGCCAGCTCGGCCAGATACTCGGGCCGCGTGGCCTGATGCCGAACCCGAAAGTGGGTACGGTGACCCCCGACGTGGCCACCGCTGTGAAAAACGCCAAAGCCGGGCAGGTGCAGTACCGCGCGGACAAGGCAGGTATCGTGCAATGCACGATCGGGCGGGCTTCTTTCGCGCCCGAAGCCTTGTGCGAGAACCTGAAGGCCTTGGTCGAGGCGCTGAACAAGGCCAAGCCCGCCGCCAGCAAGGGCATTTACCTGCAGAAGCTGTCGGTGTCGAGCACCATGGGCCCGGGCATCCGCGTGGATGTCGCGAGCGTGAACAGCTAGAAGGATACCGATCCCCGCGGACGCGGGGACAGAACTTTGGGCCGCTGCGGCAGAGCATCGCCGCGGCGGGTTATCAAAGACCGTTGGGGTTCGACGGAATTCGGTGCCGGATCAGAAGCCAGCAAGATCCGGCATTGCGAATCGCCCGAGGACTTAATCGGTGGCAGGTGCCGGAAGGTGTGCGACGGGCTTAGCTCTCATCACGCATCGGCTGTCACCCGCAATGCCCAACGCAGATGGCGTACCCCAATGCAGGATTTTTCCTGAATGCAAGGTCGCCGCAACGTAACGCAGAACGAGGAATGCAAAGTGCAGAGAGGGAAAGCATCCAGGTGCCGCACCCGGTCTGTGTTCTGGATTCCGGTTTCTGTATTTGACAGGAGTTAGACCTTGGGTCTCAATCTCGAGCAGAAGAAGGCGGTGGTTGCCGAAGTGTCCACGCAAGTGGGCAAGGCGCAGGCGATCATTGTCGCTGAGTACCGCGGTCTGGAAGTGGGTGTCATGACCGAACTGCGCGCGAAAGCGCGCAAGGCGGGTGTGTACCTGCGCGTGCTGAAAAACACCCTGGTGCGCCGTGCCGTAAAGGACACGCCGTTCGACAAGCTGGCCGAGAAGATGAGCGGCCCGCTGGTCTACGGCATTTCGTCCGATCCGGTCGCCGGCGCCAAGGTGCTGAACGAATTTGCCAAGGCCAACGAGAAATTCGTGATCAAGGCAGGGGGGCTGCCGAATGCCGTGATTTCCGCCAAGGAAGTCACTGCGCTCGCCAACATGCCCAGCCGCGAACAGTTGCTCGCCACCCTGCTCGGCACCATGCAGGCGCCGACGGCCAAATTCGTGCAGACGCTGAACGAGGTGCCGACGAAATTCGTGCGCGCGCTCGCGGCGGTTCGCGATCAGAAAGAGAAAGCGGCGGCATAGCTTTCCGCACTTCCGCACCAGTTATTAACGATCTAAACGACTAAACATTCAGGAGTCAACAAATGGCAATCGCAAGAGCAGAACTACTCGACGCAATCTCGAACATGACCGTGCTGGAACTCTCCACCCTGATCAAGGAAATGGAAGAGAAATTCGGCGTATCGGCAGCCGCCGCTGTCGCCGTGGCCGCCCCGGCGGCTGCGGGCGCCGCCGCCCCGGCCGCTGAAGAGCAGACCGAATTCACCGTCATGCTCAATGCCGCCGGCGAGAGCAAGGTCAACGTGATCAAGGTGGTTCGCGCGATCACCGGACTGGGTCTGAAGGAAGCCAAAGACCTGGTCGACGGCGCGCCCAAGGCGGTAAAAGAAGGCATTGCAAAGAAAGATGCGGAAGACATCGTCAAGCAACTGATCGAAGCCGGCGCCAAAGCCGAGATGAAGTAAGCAACACGGCAATCGGGCTGGCAGCCGCTTTTTTGGGCTGCCAGCCCTTGCCATTTTTGAGAATTGACGACCAATTGCACAGAGGTTTCAAGAGAGCGATCAGACCGATGGCACATTGCATCACCGATTTCTGTCTTGTGACCCCTGATTTCCGAATTCTGTCTCCTGCATTCTGAACTGGAGCTGTTATGACCGCCGCCGCCATCACTTACACCTCGACCGAGAAAAAGCGTATCCGCAAGAGCTTCGCCAAGCGCGCAGCCGTGCTGAACGTGCCCTTCCTGCTGGCTACGCAGCTCGATTCCTTCACCGCATTCCTGCAAGCCGCGATCGCGCCGGAGAAGCGCAAGAACGAAGGGCTGCAGGCGGCATTCACCTCGATTTTCCCGATCGAGAGCCATTCGAAGAACGCGCGCCTGGAATTCGTCAGCTACGCGCTGGGAGAGCCGCCGTTCGATGTCAAGGAGTGCCAGCAGCGCGGCCTGACTTTCGCCAGCCCGCTGCGCGCCAAGGTGCGCCTGACCATCATGGACAAGGAAGCGAGCAAGCCGACGATCAAGGAAGTGAAGGAGCAGGAGGTCTACATGGGCGAGATTCCGCTCATGACCACCACCGGCTCGTTCGTCATCAACGGCACCGAGCGCGTGATCGTCAGCCAGCTGCACCGTTCCCCGGGCGTGTTCTTCGAGCACGACCGCGGCAAGACGCACAGCTCGGGCAAATTGCTGTTCTCGGCGCGCATCATTCCCTACCGCGGCTCCTGGCTCGACTTCGAATTCGACCCCAAGGACTACCTCTATTTCCGCGTCGACCGCCGGCGCAAGATGCCGGTGACGATACTGCTCAAGGCGATCGGACTCACGCCGGAGCAGGTGCTGAAGGAATTTTTCGCCTTCGATACCTTCCATTTCAGCAAGAAAGGCGTCCAGTTCGAGCTGGTGCCTGAACGTCTGCGCGGCGAAACCACCAAGTTCGACATCCTGGACAGGCACGACAAGGTGATCGTGCCCAAGGACAAGCGCATCACGGTGAAATACATCCGCGACATGGAAGCGGCGGGGATCAAGAAGATTCCCGTCCCGGATGATTACCTGCTCGGCCGCGTGCTCGCGCACAATGTCGTCGATACCGAAACCGGCGAGATCCTGGGCAATGCCAACGACGAAATCACCGAGACCGTGCTGGCCAAGCTGAAGGAAGCCGAAGCTTCCAGCATCCAGACCATCTATACCAACGACCTCGACCAGGGGCCGTATATTTCGCAGACTCTGCGCATGGACGAGACCGCCGATCAGTTCGCGGCGCGCGTTGCCATCTATCGCATGATGCGCCCGGGGGAGCCGCCCACGGAAGAGGCGGTGGAGTCGCTGTTCAACGGCTTGTTCTACGCGGAAGAACGCTACGACCTGTCGGCCGTGGGCCGCCTGAAATTCAACCGCCGCGTCGGCAGGAGCGAGCTGACCGGCGCGGTGACGCTGTCGAACGAGGACATCCTCGCCGTCATCCGCATCCTGGTGGAACTCAGGAACGGCCGCGGCGAAATCGACGATATCGATCACCTCGGCAACCGCCGCGTGCGTTCTGTCGGCGAGCTGGCCGAGAACCAGTTCCGCGCGGGCCTGGTGCGCGTCGAGCGCGCGGTGAAAGAACGCCTGTCGCAGGCTGAATCCGATAACCTGATGCCGCATGACCTGATCAACGCCAAGCCGATTTCGGCTGCGATCAAGGAATTCTTCGGCTCCAGCCAGCTGTCCCAGTTCATGGACCAGACCAACCCGCTGTCGGAGATCACGCACAAACGCCGCGTCTCCGCCCTGGGCCCCGGCGGCCTGACGCGCGAGCGTGCCGGCTTCGAGGTGCGCGACGTGCACCCGACGCACTACGGCCGCGTGTGCCCGATCGAGACGCCGGAAGGCCCGAACATCGGCCTGATCAATTCGCTCGCCCTGTTCGCCCGTACCAACCAGTACGGTTTCATGGAGACGCCATACCGCAAGGTCGATAACGGCAAAGTCACCGACCAGATCGATTTCCTGTCGGCGATCGAGGAGGGCAACTTCGTCATCGCGCAGGCGAATGCCGACCTGGACAAGGGCAAGCTGAAAGAAGGCCTGGTGTCCTGCCGCAACAAGAACGAGTTCATGCTCGCCATGCCGGACCGCGTCGAATACATGGACGTGGCGCCCTCCCAAATTGTTTCGGTGGCCGCCTCGCTGATCCCGTTCCTCGAGCACGACGACGCCAACCGCGCGCTGATGGGCTCGAACATGCAGCGGCAAGCGGTACCCTGCCTGCGTCCGGAGAAGGCGCTGGTCGGAACCGGCATCGAGCGCACGGTCGCCGTCGACTCCGGCACCGCGGTGCAGGCACTGCGCGGTGGCGTGGTCGACTACGTCGATGCGAGCCGCATCGTGGTGCGTGTCAACGACGATGAGACCGTGCCCGGCGACGTCGGCGTGGACATCTACAACCTGGTCAAGTACACGCGTTCCAACCAGAACACCAACATCAACCAGCGACCGCTGGTCAATGTGGGCGAGCGGATCGCCAAGGGCGACGTGGTCGCCGACGGCGCTTCGACCGATATGGGCGAACTCGCGCTGGGGCAGAACATGCTGGTCGCGTTCATGCCCTGGAACGGTTATAACTTCGAGGACTCGATCCTGATCTCCGAGCGCGTGGTCGCCGACGACCGCTATACCTCGATCCACATCGAGGAGCTGACGGTGGTGGCGCGCGACACCAAGCTCGGTCCGGAGGAGATCAGCCGCGACATTTCCAACCTGTCCGAGGCGCAGCTGTCGCGTCTGGACGAGTCTGGCATCGTCTACATCGGCGCCGAAGTCGAGGCGGGCGACGTGCTGGTGGGCAAGGTCACTCCCAAGGGGGAAACCCAGCTGACGCCGGAAGAAAAGCTGTTGCGCGCGATCTTCGGCGAGAAGGCATCCGACGTGAAGGACACCAGCCTGCGCGTCCCCTCGGGGATTTCCGGCACGGTCATCGACGTGCAGGTGTTCACGCGCGAGGGCATAGAGCGCGACAAGCGTGCGCAGCAGATCATCGACGAGGAGTTGAAGCGCTACAAGCTGGATCTGGTCGACCAGATGCGCATCGTCGAAGCCGACACCTTCGAGCGGATCGAGCGCCTGCTGGTGGGCAAAACCGCCAATGGCGGGCCGAAGAAGCTGGCCAAGGGAACCAAGCTCACCAAGAGCTACCTGCAGGAGCTGGAGCATTACCATTGGTTCGACATCCGCCTCGCCAACGAAGAGTCGGCGGCGCAGCTCGAAAGTCTGAAGGACAGCCTGGCGCAAAAGCGCGTCGATTTCGACGTGGCGTTCGAGGCCAAGAAAAAGAAACTCACCCAGGGCGACGAACTGCCGCCGGGCGTACAGAAAATGGTCAAGGTCTACGTCGCGGTGAAGCGGCGCCTGCAGCCCGGCGACAAGATGGCTGGCCGCCACGGCAACAAGGGCGTGATCTCGAAGATCGTGCCGGTCGAGGATATGCCCTACATGGACGACGGCACCCCGGTCGACGTGGTGCTCAATCCCCTGGGCGTGCCTTCGCGCATGAACGTGGGCCAGATTCTCGAGACGCACCTGGGCTGGGCAGCCAAGGGCTTGGGCGCGAAAATCGGCGGAATGCTCAAGGCGCAGGCCAAACTCGCGGATCTGCGCAAGTTCCTCAACCTCATCTACAACAGCAGCGGCAAGGCGGAAAACCTGACCGAACTGTCCGACGAGGAAGTGGTGCGCCTCGCCTACAATCTCAAGGACGGCGTGCCTTTCGCCACGCCGGTGTTCGACGGCGCCAACGAGACCGAGATCAAGGACATGCTGGAACTCGCCGGATTGCCGCGCGACGGTCAGGTCAGGCTGAAGAACGGCCATACCGGTGAACCCTTCGACCGTCCGGTGACCGTGGGCTACATGCATGTGCTCAAACTGCATCACCTGGTCGACGACAAGATGCATGCACGCTCCACCGGCCCCTACAGCCTGGTGACGCAGCAGCCGCTGGGCGGCAAGGCGCAGTTCGGCGGCCAGCGCTTCGGCGAGATGGAGGTGTGGGCGTTGGAAGCCTACGGCGCGGCCTACACTCTGCAGGAGATGCTGACGGTCAAGTCGGATGACATTTCCGGCCGCACCAAGGTGTACGAGAACATCGTCAAGGGCGATCACAAGATCGATGCCGGCATGCCCGAATCGTTCAACGTGCTGGTGAAAGAGATCCGGTCGCTCGGTATAGATATCGATCTGGAACGGTATTGAGCGCGGGGGATATACGCCCCGAAGGAAGTCCCCTCGGGGGACAAGGGGGGCGCGCCCCCCTTGTTCGTGAAGTCAGGGTTTTCGGTCGGACGGAGACGCTTTGGTCGCTTCCGACTTGTCCGTCTAAGATTTTGGTTTTTAGGTGCATCACGCCACTGTGGAGTGAAAGATGAAAGCACTACTCGATTTGTTCAAGCAGGTTACGCAGGACGAGGAGTTCGACTCGATCAAGATCGGACTCGCCTCGCCTGAGAAAATCCGCTCCTGGTCCTACGGCGAAGTGAAGAAGCCGGAGACCATAAACTACCGCACCTTCAAGCCGGAGCGCGACGGCCTGTTTTGCGCCAAGATCTTCGGGCCGATCAAGGACTACGAGTGCCTGTGCGGCAAGTACAAGCGCCTCAAGCACCGCGGCGTGATCTGCGAGAAGTGCGGCGTCGAGGTGACGCTGGCGAAAGTCCGGCGCGAGCGCATGGGCCATATCGAACTCGCCAGCCCGGTGGCGCACATCTGGTTCCTGAAGTCGCTGCCGTCGCGCCTGGGCCTGGTGCTCGACATGACGCTGCGCGACATCGAGCGCGTGCTTTATTTCGAAGCCTACGTCGTGACCGACGCCGGCATGGTGGCCGATCCCGACATCCAGCGCTGCAAGCTGCTGACCGAAGAGCAATACCTGACCAAGGTCGAAGAGCATGGCGACGAGTTTTCCGCGGCGATGGGCGCCGAGGGCATACGCGAACTGCTGCGCAACCTCGACGTCGGGCATGAAATCGAGCAGCTGCGCAAGGAGCTCGAGGGCACCACCTCGGACACCAAGATCAAGAAGTTCGCCAAGCGCCTGAAGGTGCTGGAGGGCTTTCAGAAGTCGGGCATCAAGCCCTACTGGATGATCATGGAAGTGCTGCCGGTGCTGCCGCCGGAT
>JAKAIH010000077.1 GCA_021825225.1 Pseudomonadota bacterium | reverse complement strand
ATCCGCCGGCGCTGGCGCGCATCGCCCGGCTGCAAGGCGCCGCGGCGCTGGCGCAGCCGCAAGCTGCATGAACACGATCAGACTCGGTGAGCGCAGCTGCCGCCCCCTGCCGGCCGGCACCGCGCCACTGGCGCAGGTGCAAATCGAGGCCCGCCTGGCGCAGCTACCGGGTTGGGAGTACCGGGACGGCGCCATCAGCAAGACCTTTGCCTTCGGCAGTTACGCCGATACCATCGCGTTCGTGAATGGCGTCGCAACCATCGCGCAGCACGAAGACCATCATCCCGAGATGCTGGTGGGCTACGACCGGTGCCGCGTCGCCTACTGTACCCACTCCATAGGCGGCATTTCCGAAAACGATTTCATCTGCGCAGCCAGGATCGAGGCCCTTTGCCGGATCTGACGCTCACGGGCCAGGTCATCGCTGCTTACGGCCGCCACTACCTCGTCGAAACCGGCGACGGCAGCCGCTACGCCTGCTTTCCGCGTGGCAAGCAGAGCACGGTCGCCTGCGGCGACCGCGTCGCTTTTGCGCGCAGCGCCGACGATCAGGGCGTGATCGAGTCGGTGGATGCGCGCTCCACGCTGTTCGCGCGCGCGGCTGCGCACCGGCAAAAGCTGATCGCCGCCAACGTCTCGCAGCTTGCCATCGTGGTCGCTGCCGAGCCCAGCTTCAGCGAGGAATTGATCAACCGCTGCCTGGTTGCCGCTGAACAGCAAAACATGCGCGCCCTGATCCTGCTCAACAAGTGCGACCTGAAGCAAGCCGCCGCAGCCGCGCTGGCGCGGCTCGCGCCCTATATCCAGGCCGGCTATCGCGTGACCCAGCTCTCGGCGCTGGCGGGAGCCGAGGCGCTGCGCCCGCTGCTCGCAGGCGAGGCTACGGTGCTGGTGGGACAGTCGGGCATGGGCAAATCCACCATCATCAACGCGCTGTTTCCGGACGCGCACGTCGCCACCAGGGAAATCTCCGCCTTTCTCGCCTCGGGACGCCACACCACGACCCAGGCGCGACTGTACCGGCTCGATGCCGACAGTACCCTTATCGACTGCCCCGGCCTGCAGGAGTTCGGCCTGCATCACTTGTCGCTGCAGGACATCGAGGCGGGTTTTGTCGAGTTCCGCAGCTACCTCGGCCAGTGCCGCTTTCAGGACTGCCGCCATCAGAGCGAGCCGGGCTGCGCCCTGACGCAGGCCGCCGCGCAGGGAGCGATACACCCGCGCCGCCTGGAGATGTTCCGCCGCATCAGCCGCGCCGAGGCCGGACACAAATAGCCATGCGACTGCTGTACAGCTCGCTCAAACTGCTCGAAGTCCACCATCTGAAAAACCTGCTGGAGGCGGAGGGCATTCCCTGCCGGATCAGGAACGAGTTGCTCAGCCGGCTCGCCGGAGAAATTCCGTTCACCGAGTGCGCGCCCGAACTGTGGCTGCTCGACGAGCGCGACTTCGAGCAAGCCAGGCGCATCGTGATCGATTTCGGCCGCACCGCCGTCACCGCGCCGCCCTGGAAGTGCGCGAACTGCGGCGAGGCATTGGAAGGACAGTTCAGCGCCTGCTGGCGTTGCGGCGCGCCGCGACCGTAGCGGCGAAAGCGCAAATTCGATCAGCAGTCCCTGTGCCCGGCCTCCCGCGGAGCGGCAGCTAGCTCAGTGCTCTTGCGATCGCAAGCAGCAGCAATATGAACAGGATCACGACCAGCGCACGCCAGACCAGGCCTATGGTGCTGTCGAGAAAACCGACATCGGCTTCGTCCCCGAGGCCGAGCTCCGG
The DNA here is from genome assembly GCA_021825225.1 of Pseudomonadota bacterium. Lineage (GTDB taxonomy): Bacteria > Pseudomonadota > Gammaproteobacteria > Burkholderiales > SG8-39 > 2-12-FULL-64-23. Next base: position 7,235 of record JAKAIH010000077.1, on the reverse strand, counting down.
CCGGTCTACCGGACTCAATTCCGAAAGGAACGGCATGCCCAGGCGCACGCCCATGGCGCCGGCGCCGCTCGCAAGCACCACGCCGAGCGAGGGGTCGGGCCACTTCGCCGCCTGCGTGCGCCAGCAATAGGCCGCGTCCTCGAAGTCGCCGACCACGGCAAAGGCAATCCCGGTCAGCCGCGCCGGCGCCCAGTCGAGCAGACGAAACACCTGGCCGGCGAAGCTGCCAAACGCAGCCAGTTCGGTGTCATCGCTATCGGCCCAACGCCGGTGCAGAAACGACGACATTCTGTAGAGGATCGCCCCGATCGGCCCGGGCAACAGCACGAACCAGAACACCACCGCGAACACATGCTGGTACGAAGCCGCCAGAGCCTCTTCGATGGTCAGGCGCGCCACCTCCTCCGCAGTCAGCCGCTCGCAACTCGCGCCGCGCCACTGGCCCAGGATCGCGCGCGCCCGATCCGGATCGCCGCTCTTGAGCGCCCAATGAATGTCGGTAAAATAGTGGCCTACCTGACGGAACCCCATGGTCACGTAAAGTATGAGCACATTGAAGGCCAGCGCCAGCAGCGGCGACAGTCGAAATAGCAGGTAATAGGCCGCGATTGCCAGCAGCATCGCCGGCACCACTCCCAGCACCCAGGCGATGATGCCGTGCGCTCGTTCGCCGGCATTGAAGTGTTGCTGCAGAAAATCGGCAAAACGCTCGGCCCGGGACACCAGGTACTTGCGATCGGCAAGCGGCCGCCATTGCTCGAGCAGCAGGGCGATGATCAGCGAGATGAGGCTCATTTGGGGAGGCGGAATTATTGGGCGGCGGCGCGTGCAGCTACCCGGATATTATACGCACTCCGCCGGTTCGAACGCGGAACGAGGAAAGCGATGGCGACGAGGAAACAAGCACCCCTGAAAATCACGCCGCCCTTCGGCTACGGCGAGGTCGTGCCGCTGCAGCAGGCCCACAGGGTGCTGTGGCCCGCCCCCGAAGCCACACCGGACTTCTGCCGCTCGATCAACGCGCTGGCTGTCTCCGTCAGCGAGTTCAGCGCCGCTGCGCGCGACTACCCGATCGTGTTCGCGAGCACCGACGGAGACAGCACTTACGCGCCTATTGTCGTGCTGGGCCTGGCCAACGCACAGAATCTGTTCGTCGATGCGGCCGGCGCCTGGGATGCCGCGAGCTATGTCCCTGCATTCGTGAGGCGCTACCCGTTTTGCCTAACCGCGCTGTATGTTGATGACCAACAGCGCAGCGAGAAGGTAGTATGCGTCGCCAGCGCCCATCTCGACCCGCAGGGCGCGCCGCTGTTCGACGCGGCCGGCGCACCGACGCCGCTATGGCAGGCGGCCGAGCGTCTGCTGCGGCACTACGAGAACGACCTGGAGGCGAGCGCCCGCATGTGCGCCCTGCTTGGGGACCTGGACCTGTTCTCGCCCTTTACCTTCCAAATCATGCAGGGCGAGGCGCCCGGCCTAACCCTGCAGGGCATGCACCGGATCGACGAGCAAAAGCTCAGGGCGCTCAAACCCTCCAAGCACAAGGCGCTGGTGACCGAGGGCATCATGGGCAAGATCTACGCCCACATACACTCCCTGGAAAATTTCGCCAGACTCTACGACCGCGCCCAGGCGAAGGCGAAGCGAAAATAAGAGTCTCTGACAAGACGCGGCGATATCCACGGCTGGGATTTGCTGCGGGGCGCGTCCCCTCGTGCTCCCCTATATCAAGCGCCCGATCCTGATTCAGCCGGCTACTCCAAGTCTCTATGCGGTCAGAAACGCGTAGAGGTTCATCAGCATTCCGGCCGTCGCGCCCCAGATATAACGCTGTTCATAGGGCATGGCATAGTAATGCCGGGTGCGGCCCTGGTATTGCAGGGTGTTGCGCTGATGGTTTGCCGGATCCAGGAAAAACGTCAACGGCACCTCGAACGCCTCCGCCACCTCGAACGCATCCAGAGTGTAAGCGGACGGCGGGCTCACCAGACCGACCACCGGGGTAACACGGTAGCCGGTTACCGTGGTGTATACGGGCAATTCCCCCAGCACTTCGACCCGCGTGTGCAAAACGCCGATTTCCTCGAAGGTTTCGCGCAGCGCCGTGGCCGCGGCGGAATCATCGTGCGCCTCGGCACGACCTCCGGGAAAGCTGATCTGGCCTGCGTGGTCGTACAGATGGTCGGTGCGCCGAGTAAGCAGAACGGTCAGTCCGGCATCGCGTCTGACCAGCGGCACCAGCACCGCGGCGGGCCGCAGTTCTTCGGCCGGCCGCCACAGATGTCCGTCGCCAGTGGCAATCGGCGTCACCGCCTGGCCGGCGGCAAAGCGCTGACGCAGCCAGGACTCGCTGGCGCGGCTGTTCATTTCCCCGAGAGCGGTTGCGGCAAGCGACATGGATCAATTGTACATGCGTCAGGCGGACGCAACGCCGGCAGCTGCTAGCGAAGTACCGACCGTGGCGTAGCGCGCAGGCGGGTCACCTGGATCTTTTCCCGAATGACCATGCCGTCATTGACCGGCTTGATTTCGTTGATCCAGGTCGAACTCTCGTACATCGCCGTGTACAGGCGCTCGCGCTCCTCCTCGCTCGCGAACCGGCGAATCCAGACATACAGGTCCGGATCGTCTTCGGCGACGAAGCTGCCGAGCACGGCCACTCCCAGCGAAACCTGATAGGGAATGATTTTTTCTTCCATCCATTTGACCCAGCGCTCGCGCTGGCCGGGCTTCAGCCGGTATTGGCGCAACTCGAATATCATCGCCCCCCGCCTTGCCGATTTAAGGAATGAGCAGCGTCGAGCCTGTGGTCTTGCGCGCCTCCAGGTCGCGGTGCGCCTGCGCCGCATCCTTGAGCGCATAGCGCTGCCGCACCTCGATCTTGACCTTGCCCGACAACACGATGTCGAACAGGTCCTTGGCCGATGCCACCAGATCCTCGCGCTTGGCGGTGTAATGCACCATGCTCGGCCGCGTAAAAAACAGCGAACCGCGCGAGGCGAGCATGCTCGAGTCGAACGCCGGGACCGGGCCGGAGGCATTGCCGAAACTCACCATCATGCCCAGCGGGCGCAGGCAGTCCAGAGACCCGACGAAGGTGTCCTTGCCAATGGAGTCGTATACCACCGGCAGCAGCGCGCCGCCGGTGATCTCCTTCACGCGCTGGGTAAAATTCTCGCGCGTGTAGACGATCGCATGGTCGCAGCCGTGCGCCTTCGCCAGCGCCGCCTTCTCGTCCGAGCCCACGGTGCCGATCACCGTCGCACCGAGCGCCTTCGCCCACTGGCAGACGATCAGGCCCACCCCGCCCGCCGCCGCGTGAATCAGGATGGTCTCGCCCGGCTGAACCTTGTAGGTGCGCTTGAGCAGATATTGCGCAGTCAGGCCTTGCAGCATCATCGCCGCGCCCTGATCGAAGGAGATCCCGTCGGGCAGATTCACCAGGCGCTCGGCGCCGATGATGCGCGCCTCGGCATACGCGCCGACCGGTGGGGACGCGTAGGCCACGCGGTCGCCCTTCTTGACGTTGCTCACGCCCTCGCCCACTGCATCGACCACGCCGGCCGCTTCCATGCCGATGCCGCTGGGCATCTGCAGCGGGTACAGGCCGGAGCGGTGATAGACGTCGATGTAGTTCAGCCCGCAGGCATGGTGGCGCACGCGCGCCTGGCCCGGCCCGGGCTCACCCACCTCCAGTTCTTCCCACTGCATGACCTCGGGACCGCCTTGCTTATGAATCCGGATCGCTTTTGCCATGATCTGTTCCCAACTAGAAAGATTGAAACACGGAATACCGTGATCGGGCCGCGCCAAGCCTGCTGCGGCGCAACCCGAACGGAGCGACATGTTACAACAAAAAATCGGCCGCGATCGAACGTGACCTGCACACCGGGTTCGCTGCTTCTATTTGGATTTGGCCTTGGCTGCGGCGGGCCCCGCGGGCTTCGCCTCGGCTGGCTTGGCCGCCGTGCTCGCGGCCGCGGCCTGCATCAGGCTCCACCAGGCGGCCGGGTCGGGGAAGGGATTCTTGCTCGCCTGCGCCGCGGCATCGGCCGGCGCGGACTGCATCGCCTTCATCGCCGCCAGCGTGCTTCTCTGCATCTCCAGCCCCTGAATCGACAGGCGCAGCATGTTGAGATTGAGATTGAGCCAATTCTCCACCGATTTCAGGTCGGCGATCTTTTTTTCGATGGCGTCTATGTCCAGCGTCGGCGCCACCATTCCCGGCATCGGCAATCCCATGGGATTCCACAGATTCTTGATGAACTCAAACGGATCGGGCAGCGGGTCGGACATGGCGGCACCTCGATGCACAAAGGGAAAATTCGAGTTTAATCCAAATTCATTGGGCCACGCCCAGAAACTCCAGCACCGCGTCGCACTGGGCGAAGGTGTCCCGGTAGCCAAGATCGATCAGCGCGCGGCAATAAGTCTCTTCGAACAGCAGGTAACTCGCCAGGTTCGAGCCGCTGCGGTTCATTGCGCCGATGCCGCCGAGCACGAATTTAAGCGTGCGCGGCAGTTCCTGCACGTGCCGGCCGGCGATGCGCTCGATCGATTCGCTGGGCGAGATCATCAGCACCTTGACCGGCTTCAGTTGCACCCCGGCCTCGATCCGCTTGTCCTCCGGAATCAGGCTTACCGTGCGGTTGATGCGCTGCAGGCGCTCCAGATCCACAGCCAGTCCATCGAGGAAAATGCTGTTCAGCGCGTGGCCCGCGATTTGCGCGATTGAGGGATAGAGGTTGGAGCGCACGCGCGCGCCTTCCACCTGCGCACGGCCGGTGCCGATCACCAACACACGATCGGCACCCAGATGCAGCGCCGGACTGATCGGTGCGATCTGCCTGATCGAGCCGTCGCCGAAGTATTCGCGATTCAGCTTGACCGCGGGAAACAGGAAAGGCAGCGCCGAGGAAGCCATCAGGTAATCGACGCCGAGCGTGGTCGCCGCACCCACGCGCTGGGTACGCGCCCAGGCCTCGAGCCCGGGTCCGCCTTGATAGAAGGAAACATTCTCCCCGGAGGAGTAGCCGGAAGCGGTCACCGACACCGCATAAAGGCTGCCCGCATCGATGTTTTCCTGGATGCGCCCGAAATCCAGGGTCTTCTCCAGCATCTCGCGTATTGGCGCGTTGTCGAACAGCGAGGCCGGGCTGTTGCGCTTGATCCACAGCATCGAGGCGAACCAGCGGGCGCTGGTCTTGAGCATGGACCAGGGATCGGCGCGGTAGACGCGCTCCACGTGGAAATTCTCCCATACCTCGAGCAGGTACCCCACGCCGCGGCGGAAATGATCGGCATGGATGGCGAGCACCGCGGCGTTGATGGCGCCGGCCGAAGTCCCGCACAGTATGGGAAAGGGATTTTTCGCCTGATCCGGCAGCAGATCGCGAATCGCCTTCAGCACGCCTACCTGGTAGGCCGCGCGTGCGCCGCCGCCGGTGAGAATCAGACCGGCTTTGGGTTTGGCCCCTTCCATCCGCACATTAGAGCGAAAGCTGCAACTGGCTGCGCGCGGCGTTTGCGTCCACTACCGTCAGCGCCGCCATATTGACGATGCGCCGCACCGTCGCCGATGGCGTGAGGATGTGCACGGCCTTGGCTGCGCCGAGCAGGATCGGGCCGAGCGAAATGCCGTCGCCGGCCGCGGTCTTGAGCAGGTTGAAAGCGATGTTGGCCGCATCCACCGTGGGCATGAGCAGCAGATTGGCTTCGCCCTTCAGACGCGAATGCGGGAACGCGGCGCGGCGCACGTCCTCGGACAAGGCGGCGTCGCCGTGCATCTCGCCGTCGATCTCGAGCTCCGGTGCGCGCGCCTGGATCAGCGCCAGCGCCTCGCGCATTTTCACCGCTGTGGCCTGGTTGCTGGTGCCGAAGCTCGAATGCGACAGCAGCGCCGCCTTGGGCGTGATGCCGAAGCGGCGTATTTCCTCCGCCGCCAGCACTGCCATCTCGGCCACCTGCTCCGCGCTCGGCTCGTAATTGACGTAGGTGTCGCAGATGAACACGGTGCGCTTGGGCAGCAGCAGCACGTTCATCGCATAGTAATTCTTCACCCCCGGGCGCAAGCCGATCACCTGATCGACATACTGCAGGTGCAGCGCATGCGTGCCGAAAGTGCCGCACAGCATGCCGTCGGCCGCGCCGCGATGCATCATCATCGCCCCGATGAGGGTGAGGCGCCGGCGCATCTCGATCTGCGCATAGTGTTGCGACACGCCGCGGCGCTCGGTGAGCCGGTGGTATTCCTCCCAGTATTCTCGGTAGCGCGGGTCGTTCTCCGGATTGACGAGATCGAAATCCGCACCGGGCTTGATGCGCAGGCCGAAGCGCTCCAGGCGCCGTTCGATCACCGCCGGCCGGCCGACCAGGATGGGCCGCGCCAGCCGCTCGTCCACGATCACCTGGGTCGCACGCAGGATGCGCTCGTCTTCGCCTTCGGACATGACGATACGGTTCTTCTGCGCCGTCTTGGCCGCGGAGAACACCGGCTTCATCAGCAGGCCCGAGTGATAGACGAACTCGTCCAGCTGCTGGGCGTACAGATCGAGGTCGGCGATCGGACGCGTGGCCACGCCCGAATCCATCGCCGCCTTGGCCACCGCCGGCGCGATCTTGATGATCAGACGCGGATCGAAGGGCTTGGGAATGAGGTATTCCGGCCCGAAGGCGACATTGCGCTCGCCGTAGGCCGCAGCCACGATGTCGGACTGCTCCGCCATGGCGAGGTCGGCGATGGCATGCACGCAGGCGAGCTTCATCGCCTCGTTGATGGTGGTCGCACCCACGTCGAGCGCGCCGCGAAATATGAACGGGAAACACAGGACGTTGTTCACCTGGTTGGGGAAGTCCGAGCGGCCGGTGGCGATGACCGCGTCGGGCCGGGCGGCCTTGGCCAGATCCGGCTGGATCTCCGGCTCCGGGTTGGCGAGCGCGAGGATCAGCGGCTTCGCCGCCATCTGCTTCACCATCTCGGGCTTGAGCACCTTGCCCGCGGACAGGCCGAGGAACACGTCGGCGCCGCCGATGATGTCGCCCAGCGTGCGCGCATCGGTCTTCTTCGCATAGCGCGCCTTGTTGGGGTCCATCTCCTCCTTGCGCCCCGCATACACCACGCCCTTGATGTCGGACACCCAGATGTTCTCCATCCTGATGCCCAGGCTCACCAGCAGGTCGAGGCAGGCGAGCGCCGCCGCGCCGGCGCCGGAAACCACCAGCTTCACCTTGCCTAT
>JAKAIH010000076.1 GCA_021825225.1 Pseudomonadota bacterium | reverse complement strand
GCGGATGAACGGCCCGTCCGCACGCAATCGGCGATCGTGTAGAAGGGCAGCCCCGAACCGTTTCAGAGTTGCTGCGGCTGCAATTCCTGCCTGAAGATTTTCGCCCGGCGCACGTAGCCGTCGGCGATGTTCTGCAGATTGGCTATCTCGGCCTGGGACAGGTCGCGCACGACCTTGGCCGGCGAGCCCAGTGCGAGCACGCCATCCGGTATGGTCTTGCCCTCGGGGACGAGCGAACCGGCGCCGATCAGGCTGTGCTTGCCGATGACCGCATGGTTGAGGATGACGCTGTTGATGCCGATCAGACTGCCGTCGCCTATGCTGCAGCCGTGCAGCATGACCATGTGGCCGATGGATACGTTGCGGCCCAGGGTGAGCTTGATGCCGGCATCGGTGTGCAGCGTCGAACCGTCTTGCACATTGCTGCCCTCGCCGATCGTGATCAGGTCATTGTCGCCGCGGATGACGACGTTGAACCAGATGCTGGCTTTGTCCTCGATCAGCACCGAGCCGACGATGCTGGCGCTGTCGGCGATATACCAGTCCTTGCCCTGCACTTGCACCCGGCGCTCGCCGAGCGAATAGACGGCCATATGCGTTCCCCGTTAAAAGCCGCGGAAATCATAACAGAAGCCGTCAGCTGCTATCATGGCGGCCGCAAATGAAAGCCGACACTTCCATTTTTCTCGACATTCGCGGCCTGCGCTATCACTGCCGCGTTTGGGGCGAGGCGGACCAGCCGAAGCTGTTCATGCTGCACGGCTGGATGGACGTGTCGGCCTCGTTCCAGTTTCTGGTCGATGCGCTGCAGGGCGGGTGGCAGGTGATCGCGCCGGACTGGCGCGGCTATGGTCTGTCCGCCTGGGGGCCGGCCGATTGCTACTGGTTTCCCGATTACATGGGCGATCTGGACCGGCTGCTCGAGTACTTCGAGCCGGAGGCTCCGGCGACGCTGATCGGCCACAGCATGGGCGGCAATATCGCCAGCATGTACGCGGGCGTGCGTCCGGAGCGCGTGGCACGCCTGGTCAATCTGGAAGGTTTTGGCATGAGCCGCAGCGAGCCGTCCAAGGCGCCGGCGCGCTACGCCAAGTGGATGGCCCAGCTGGGGAGCAAGCCGGGATTTCGCGACTATGCCGATTTCGCCGAATTGGCCGGGCGCATGCACAGCAGCAATCCGCGGCTGTCCGAGGCGCGCGCGCTGTTTCTGGCGCAGCACTGGGGCAGGCAAAACGCGGCCGGACGGGTCGAACTCAGAAGCGATCCGGCGCACAAGCTGATCAATCCGGTGGCCTATCAGCTGGAGGAGGCGATGGCCTGCTGGCGCAATGTCACTGCGCCCGTTTTGTGGATAGATGGCGCCGAATCCGCGACCATGGAACGCATGCGCATCAATGCCGGTGATCACGAGGCGCGCAAGGCCTGCTTCCGCGATTTGAGTGCGCATACCATAGCTGCAGCGGGACATATGCTGCATCACGACCAGCCGGAACAGCTGGCGGCACTGATAGAGACTTTCCTGCGTCCGCACTAGACGGGAACCGCGAGCCGCAGGCCGGGATGCCGCAGGTGGCATGTTAGAATGAGTACAACATGGCGCGACTGCTGAATTACGACCTGCACTGCCACTCCACCGCTTCAGACGGCCTGCTTGCGCCGGCCATACTGGTAGAGCGGGCGGCTGGCAATGGCGTCGACATCCTCGCGCTCACCGACCACGATGAGATCTCCGGTCTGGCCGAAGCGCGCGCGCGCGCGGCCGAAGTCGGTCTGCGTTTTGTCGATGGTGTGGAAGTATCCATCAGCTGGGGCGGGATCACGATCCACGTCGTGGGGCTGAATATCGACCCCGCCAATGCGCAATTGCAGCAGGGTCTGCAATCGATACGCCAGGGCCGCACCGAGCGCGCCAAGAAGATGGCGCAGGACCTCGCCCGCGTCGGCATACCGGGCAGCCTGGAAGGCGCCTACGCCTATGTGGACAATCCCAATCTCATAGGCCGCACGCATTTCGCGCGCTTCCTCGTGGAAAAGCGCTATGTCAGCGACGTCAAGAGCGCATTCCAGCATTATCTGGTGAGCGGCAAACCCGGCTATGTGCCGCACCAATGGGCCACCCTGCAGGATGGCCTTGCTTATATCAAGGCTGGAGGCGGGGTGGCGGTGCTCGCGCATCCGGGGCGCTACAAGCTAACGCGCGCCGAGATGCGCAAATTCCTGGGCGAATTCAAGGATGGCGGCGGCGCCGGTATCGAGGTGGTCACCAGCAGTCACAGCGCCGAGCAATTCCTGGAGTATGCGATCCTGGCCAGGGAATTCGGCTTGCTCGCTTCGCGCGGTTCGGATTTTCACGGCCCGGGCGAATCGCGCATTGACCTGGGCATGCTGCCCAACCTGGCAGCCGATCTCAAGCCGGTATGGCACGATTGGTGAGGAGCGCGATTGGTCTGATCCGCCGCTTCCTCACTCACTTTCTCCCGGTTTCACATGTCGCAGTATTTTGCCGTTCATCCCACCCATCCGCAGCCGCGGCTGATTGCGCAGGCAGCGGCCATCATCCGCGCGGGCGGCGTAATCGCCTATCCGACCGATTCCTGCTACGCCCTCGGCTGCCAGATAGGCGACAAGGACGCGATGCAGCGGCTGCGCAGCATCCGCAAAATCGACGACAAGCACCACCTGACGCTGATGTGCCGCGATCTTTCCGAAATCGCCACTTATGCGCAGGTGGACAATGTGCAATACCGGCTGCTGCGAAAACTTACGCCGGGAAGCTACACCTTCATACTGCGCGCGAGCCGGGAAGTGCCGCGGCGCCTGCTGCACCCGCGGCGCAAGACCATAGGCATGCGCGTGCCCGACCACGCCGTGGCGCAGGCGCTGCTGGCCGCTTTGGGCGAGCCCTTGCTGTCGGCTACGCTGATCCTGCCGGAGGATGCGCAGCCGCTCAACGACGGGGACGAGATCCGCGCGCGCCTTGAACGCCTCCTCGACCTGGTGCTGGACGCAGGCTCCTGCGGCGTCGAGCCGACTACGATGGTCGACCTGACCGGTGCCGCGCCGGAATTGCTGCGGCGAGGCAGAGGAAGCGTGGAACCTTTCGGTTTCGAAGCCCGAGTCTGATAAAATCGCCGTTTTTACATTGCCGGGTCAATGGAATTCAATCTCGTCCAGAAAATTGCCATCTACGCGCTTCCCGTGATCTTCGCGATCACCTTGCATGAAGCTGCGCATGGTTATGTGGCGAGGTATTTTGGCGACAACACTGCCTACGTGCTCGGGCGCGTGAGCCTCAATCCGCTGCGCCACATCGATCCGGTGGGCACCGTGCTGGTGCCGCTGTTGATCCTGGTCATGAGCAGTTTTTTTGGCGCAGGCGGCATATTGTTTGGCTGGGCCAAGCCGGTGCCGGTAAATTTCTCCGGCCTGCGCCATCCCAAGCGCGACATGCTGTGGGTGGCGGCGGCGGGGCCGTTCGCGAATCTGGTGATGGCGCTGCTGTGGGCGCTCGCGCTCAAGTTCGCGCTGATCGCGCCGCAGAACCCGTTTACCCTGCCGCTGAGCCTGATGAGCGAGGCAGGCATCGGCATCAATCTGGTGTTGATGCTGCTCAATTTGCTGCCTATCCTGCCGCTCGATGGCGGACGCATAGCGGTGAGCCTGCTGCCCCAACGCCTCGCGTACAGCTTCTCGCGGCTGGAGCCCTACGGATTTCCGATACTGCTGCTGCTGGTGTTCAGCAACCTGCTCGGCGTGATCCTCAACCCCATGGTGCGGGTATCGATCCATGTGATCGAAACCCTGTTCCAGCTCTAGGAACCGAATTACATGTATGAGCAACGCGTCGTCTCGGGCATGCGCCCCACCGGGAGCCTGCACCTGGGCCATTTCCACGGCGCCCTCAAGAACTGGGTCCGGCTGCAAAGCGAATACCCATGCCTGTTTTTCGTCGCCGACTGGCATGCGCTGACCACACATTACGACACACCCGAGGTGATCGAGCAGTCGGTATGGGACATGGTGATCGACTGGCTCGCCGCCGGCATCGATCCGGCGCGGGCGACCCTGTTCATCCAGTCGCGCGTACCGGAGCACGCAGAACTGCACACGCTGCTGTCGATGATCACGCCCTTGGGCTGGCTGGAACGTGTCCCTAGCTACAAGGACCAGCAGGAAAAGCTGGCCGAGCGCGATCTCACCACCTATGGCTTCCTCGGCTACCCCTTGCTGCAAAGCGCCGACATCCTGATGTACCGCGCGGCCTGGGTGCCGGTGGGCGAGGATCAGGTGCCGCACGTCGAGCTTACGCGCGAGGTGGCGCGCCGCTTCAACCATCTGTTCGGACGCGAGCCGGGCTTCGAGGACAAGGCCAAGGCGGCAGTGAAGAAGCTCGGCAGCAAGAAGGGCCGCCTGTACAGCGAACTGCGCACCCGGTATCAGGAGCAAGGCGACGAAGGCGCGCTGCAGGCCGCGCGCGCGCTGTTGAACGAACAGCAGAATCTGTCGATGGGCGACCGGGAGAGGTTGTTTGGCTACCTGGAGGGCGGCGGGCGCATGATCCTGGCCGAGCCACAGGCGCTGCTGACCGAGTCCTCCAGGCTGCCGGGATTGGACGGACAGAAAATGTCCAAGTCCTATGCCAATACGATCACCTTGCGCGAAGACGCCGCCACGGTGACGAAGAAGCTGCGCACCATGCCCACGGATCCGGCGCGGGTCAAGCGCAGCGACCCGGGCGACCCGGAGAAGTGCCCGGTATGGCAGCTGCATCTCGTATATTCCGACGACAAGACCCGCGACTGGGTGCAGCAAGGCTGCAAGAGCGCGGGAATCGGCTGCCTCGAGTGCAAGCAGCCGCTGATTCAGTCGATACTGGCGGAGCAGGCGCCGATGCGCGAGCGTGCCCAGCGCTACCTGGACGATCCGACCCTGGTCAGGAGCATCATTGCCGACGGCTGCGAAAAAGCGCGGGGGCTTGCAGCCGAAACCATGCGCGAAGTGCGCGAGGCCATGGGATTGAATTACTCGTGAGCACAAGCGCAGCAGCCAACGACGCAGACCCCGGCACGGCCGCGGATGTGGTCGGATTGGCGCCGTCCGCCGCCGGTGCTGGCGACGCGCGGGTGGCGACGGTGCGCGGCGAAGCCATGCTCGTAATGCCGCCGGATCTGTACATTCCCCCGGATGCGCTGGAGGTGTTCCTCGACACTTTCGAAGGCCCGCTCGATCTGCTGCTCTATCTGATCCGCAAGGCCAACATCGATATTCTCGATATCCCGATGGCGCGGCTCACCGAGCAGTATCTGGAATACGTGGAGCTGATGCGCCGGCGCAACCTGGAGCTCGCAGCCGAGTATCTGCTGATGGCCGCGCTGCTGATGGAGATCAAATCGAGAATGCTGCTGCCGCGCCCGCGTGCCATGCGCGAGGAGGAAGAGGATCCGCGCGCCGAACTGGTGCGTCGCCTGATGGAATACGAGAACATGAAACTCGCTGCGCAAAAGCTCGATGCGCTGCCCGTGCTCGGGCGCGATTTTCTCACGGTGGAGGTGTGGATCGAGCAGGCGGCGGTGCAGCGCCTGCCGCAGGTGCGCGCCGAGGACCTGATGGCCGCATGGCAGTCGCTGTTGATGCATGCGCGCATGACCCGACACCACAAGGTCACCCGCGAGGAATTGTCGGTGCGCGAATTCATGTCCGTCATCCTGCGCCGGCTGCAAAGCGGCCAGTTCGCCAATTTCACTTCTCTGTTCGACGTGGACAAAGGCGTGGCGGTGGTGGTAGTGAGTTTTCTCGCGGTGCTCGAGCTGGTGCGCGAGAGCCTGATCGAAGTGACCCAGTCGGAGCCCTATGCTCCCATCTATGTGAAGCTTGCCCATGCTCAATCCGAATGAAGCCAAGACCGTCCTGGAAACCGCGCTGCTGGCAGCGCAGGAGCCGCTCACGCTGGCGGAACTCAAGCGCTTGTTCGAGGACGACATCGGCGCCGACACGCTGCGGCGCCTGCTCGACGAACTGCGCGAGGCCTGGCAGGACCGCGGCGTGGAACTGGTCAACCTGGCGAGCGGCTGGCGTTTCCAGACGCGACCCGAGTTTCAGCAATATCTGGAACGGCTGTCGCACGACAAGCCGCCGCGTTATTCGCGCGCAGTGATGGAGACGCTCGCGATCATTGCCTACCGCCAGCCGGTGACGCGCGGGGACATCGAGGACATTCGCGGCGTGACCGTGTCCACCAATGTGATCAAGAGCCTGGAGGCGCGCGGCTGGATCGACACCGTGGGCTTTCGCGATGTTCCGGGACGCCCGGCACTGTATGCGACGACCAAAAGTTTTCTGGATGACCTGGGCCTGCGCTCCTTGCAGGAATTGCCACCGCTTGAGCAAATAAGCAGCACCCTCGATCTTGCCCCGCAGACACCCATCGACCAAGCGCCGAGCGCAGCCGCAGAAACCGCAGCACCAGCCGCCTCAGCCGGCTAGCGCGCCCGCGGCATCGGACAAGCTGCAAAAGGTGCTCGCCGGCGCCGGCCTCGGCTCGCGCCGCGAAATGGAGGAGTGGATCGCTGCCGGCCGGGTCAGCGTCAACGGCGTGACGGCCGCAACCGGGACGCGCGTCAGCGCCGTCGACCGGGTGCAGGTCGACGGGCGGCCGCTGCGCCTGCCGCGCAGCGGCGCGGCGCGTGTTCTGCTCTATCACAAGCCTACAGGCGAGATCGTCAGCCGCGATGATCCGCAAGGCCGTCCCGAGGTGTTCGATAATCTGCCGCGCCTGCGCGGTGCCAAATGGATTGCGGTGGGCCGGCTGGATTTCAACACCAGCGGCCTGCTGATTTTCACCACATCGGGCGAACTGGCCAACCGCCTGATGCATCCGCGCCATGCGATCGAGCGCGAGTATGCGGTGCGCATACTGGGGGAGCTGAGCGACGAGCAAATGCAGGCGCTGCGCAGCGGAGTGCAGCTTGAGGACGGGCCGGCGCACCTCGACAGCATCGAAGATGCAGGCGGGCAGGGCAGCAACCATTGGTACAACGTAATCCTTTCGGAGGGGCGCAATCGCGAGGTGCGGCGCTTGTTCGAAGCACTGCATCTGACGGTGAGCCGGCTGATGCGCGTGCGCTTCGGTCCGATCGCCCTGCCTTCGCATTTGAAACGCGGTCAGATGCATGAACTGGACGAGGCCGAAATCGCCCGGCTGCTGGCCGCGCTGGAGTTCCAGCCCCGCGCCGCTGCGGCCAAACCCGCGTCCGGCCGTCCGCTGCGGCAGCAGCCGGCACGGCAGCGCCCGACACCGCAGCGCGCGGGGCGCTCGCGCCGGAGTTCCTGAGTCCGGGAGCTTTTGCGCAGGCGCCGAAGGTCTCGATCCCGATCGGGGAAAAGTCCTCCCGCGGATATCTCCGCTTATAGAAATAAGCTCTAAATATCTCATCGCCAAGGACAAAACGAATTGTCCCTGGCATATTTTTCTGCTACAATTTCAAGTCTGTTGAATGTGGTCAGCGGGATGGGCGGTCAGCCCATTTTTTATTTGTGGCTATGGAACTGCAAGGCTTGCTGGAAAGAACGGTGGACGGGCTCGGATACGAGCTCGTAAGCGTCGAATTGTCCAATCGCGGCCGCATGTTGCGGATTTTCATCGACAAGCCGGCAGGTCCGCAGGGCGGGATCACGGTGGACGACTGTGCGCGCGTCAGCAACCAGCTGACGCGGGTGCTGGAAGTCGAGAATATCGATTACGACCGCTTGGAAGTGTCTTCGCCGGGGCTGGACCGGCCGTTGAAGAAAGAGGCGGATTTTGTGCGCTTTGCCGGAGAGCAGGCGCGGTTGACGCTGAGGGTGCCGGTCGCAGGCCGGCGCAATTTTACCGGGGTGATGCGCGCGGTGGCTGAAGGCAAGCTGCAACTGGAAACGGATGGCGGTTTGGTGAGCCTGGATCTCGCCAATATCGACAAGGCGCGCCTGGTGCCCAGGATCGAATTTTGAAGTTGGAGGTGCTGTAAATGAGCCGTGAGATTTTGTTGCTGGTGGACGCGCTGGCGCGCGAGAAGAACGTCAACAAGGACGTGGTCTTCGTCGCGCTGGAGATGGCGCTCGCCTCGGCTACCAAGAAGCGCTTCAGCGACGACGCGGACGTGCGCGTGGCGGTGGACCGTGAAACCGGGGATTTCGAATCCTTCCGCCGTTGGCAGGTCGTGGCCGACGAAGCGGTGGAGAACCCGCCGCAGCAAATCCCGCTGTCGGAAGCGCTCAAACAGCACGCCGACGTACAACTGGAAGAATACATCGAGGAGCCGCTGGAGCCGATCGAATTCGGCCGCATCGGTGCGCAGGCAGCGAAGCAGGTGATTCTGCAGAAGATTCGCGACGCTGAGCGCGAACAGATCCTGCAGGACTTCCTCAGCCGCGGCGAGAAACTGGTGACCGGCACGGTGAAGCGCATCGAACGCGGCAATGCCGTGATCGAGTCTGGCCGCATCGAAGCCGTGCTGCCGCGCGACCAGATGATCCCGAAGGAGAACCTGCGTGTGGGCGACCGCGTGCGCGCGCTGCTGCTGCGCATCGACCGCAATATCCGCGGCCCGCAACTGGTGCTGTCGCGCACCGCGCCCGAATTCATCATCGAACTGTTTCGTCTTGAAGTGCCGGAAATCGAGGAGAACCTGCTCGAGATCAAATCGGCGGCGCGCGACCCCGGCGTGCGCGCCAAGATCGCTGTGCACACCAACGACAAGCGCATCGACCCCATCGGCACCTGCGTCGGCATGCGCGGCTCGCGCGTGCAGGCGGTGACGGGCGAGCTCGGCGGCGAACGCGTGGACATCGTGCTGTGGTCGGCCGATCCGGCGCAGTTCGTGATCGGCGCGCTGGCGCCGGCCGACGTATCGAGCATCCTGGTGGACGAAGAGAAGCACAGCATGGACGTGGTGGTGGACGAAGCCAACCTGGCCATCGCCATCGGCCGCAGCGGCCAGAACGTGCGCCTTGCCTCGGAACTCACCGGCTGGACCATCAATCTGATGAGCGAAGAAGAGTCGGCGAAGAAGCACCAGGAAGAAAGCGCCGGCAT
>JAKAIH010000075.1 GCA_021825225.1 Pseudomonadota bacterium | reverse complement strand
ATCTCGGTGGCCGGCCTCGCCTATGTAGGCGTGTTCCCGTCGGTGCTCGGGTATATCTTCTGGAACAACGCGGTTGCGCGCGTCGGGCCGAACAAGGCCGGCATGTTCATGCACTTGATGCCGGTGTTCGCCAGCCTGCTCGCGATTGCCTTCCTCGGCGAACGCCTGCACCTGTTCCACGTCGCCGGCATGGCGATGATTCTGGGCGGCATCTGGCTCAGCAGCCGCGGCTTCAATCCCGAGGCCGAGGCCGGGATGGAAAACTGAGGGCCGGCGCGGACGCTCAGTCCTCGAGCGTGAAGCCGACCTTGATGGTCACCTGCCAGTGCGCCACTTTTCCGTTCTCCACATGGCCGCGCGTCTCCACCACCTCGAACCAGTGGATGTTGCGCACCGACAAGGATGCCTTGGCGATGGCGCCGCTGACGGCGTCCTCGATGCTCGTGGTCGACGATCCGGTGAGTTCTATGTGTTTGTAGACGTGGCTGCTCATGCTGATCTCCTGAAAAAAACGGCCGCTGCCGGCACCGGTAGCAGGGCAATTGTCCACCTTTTCCTGTGTCGTCGGTGAAGCGCGCTGCCGGCCGACGCGCACACACGGCCGCTCGGCGGGTCGATTCTGGCGATCTTGCCGCGCCTTTCGCAGCCGCACGCCGCCTTGGTATCCGCGGGCGCCAGTCCACGTCGGGACCTATTCATATTCGGCGCAGGATTGCGTGGACCGGCGGATTTTCGAATTCCGACGATGGCGGCAGGCTGTACGCTCGCGACGCATGGTTTCGGGCTGTGGCTTGGCGGACTGTTCGCGGCGACTGCAGCAACCCTGCCCGCGTTCAGGGCAATATACGCGGCGGGCATCTGGCGCAACTTCAGGCTGGGCAGGCAAGCAAGCTGAAGCCGCGCGCAGCGCATAAAAAAACAGGCTGGCAAACAGAGTTTGCCAGCCTTTGAAGAACGGCCGGCCGGCAATGCTGCCGACGACCGCCCACGCTCGCCGCGGGGACTCGATGCGCGCGACGCTTCCGGTCGCTGGCGCACTATGGCCTGACTTATCGCGGCCTCCTCCTCCTCCTTCCATGATACTGGCCGGCGAACACGTATCTCATTGTTTTCATGAGTACACCATCCCGCCGGCGCATAACGATTACAGAGTATTCTAAAAATCGATTCTGTGCAATACTACGCAATATGCGATTAGGGTAACTACCTATTGCGGGCGGCAATTCAATGTGGTCAGCGCAACGGCGGTCCAATATCCGATCAATGCACTGTGCGGGCTCAAACGGCGTAAGCGGCGGTCGCAGCGCTTGAATTCGCAAATAAGGTAGCACAGAAAAATGGAAATGCACACGCAAGCCAAGCTCGGCGAAGGCCAGAAACGACTGATTGCGCCGGTGTCGGCTGCAGCCGGCAATCAACAAAAGCGGCTCGAGGTGCTGAAGCAGTTCCGGGTGCTGTTGCGCTCGATCAAGCGGCACTATCAGTGGGTCGAGGAACGATGCGGACTGAGCGGCGCGCAACTTTGGGCGCTGGCGGAAATTGCGGACGCTCCCGGCATCAAAGTGAGCGATCTGGCGCAGGCGCTGGGGGTTCATCTATCAACCGCGAGCAATATGCTGCGGCGCCTGGAGGAACTGGATCTGGTCAGGAGGCTGCGCACCGGCGACGATCACCGCGTGGTTCAACTCGAACTTACTGCCAAGGGTGAAAATGTCCTGCTGCGCGCGCCGCGCCCCCTTGCCGGCATTCTGCAGCAGGCCTTGTCCGATCTTCCACAGTCCCGGCTGGACGCTCTCCATGCAGACCTCGGAGAAGTCATCAGCGTGATGGAGTTCAAGGACGTCAAAGGGCGGTCCGCGCCCTTGTCTGACATCTAGGCAGCAAACCGCCGCGACATCAGGCCGCCGCAATGGCGGCCGTTGCCTGTCGCGCCGGTGTCCCGCAATGCAGTCTCATTCTTCCAGATTTCACTATGGCGAGGGGAGTTCATCCTTTTCGCATTAAATTCAGCCCAAAATCCAGCGCATTGCCGCGCGTACAAGCCACGCCCTGGACGCTAGGCGCTGCGCCGGAGCCGAAAATGAGTTGACATTGTGGTATGACATTTGGCAATATGAAACAATAAAGGCCTCGGCCGGCGCATCGCCGGCACTGGGCCGCGCAAATTTGCCATTTCCAAGCCAAACCGGAGGAGTAGACGTGATCGGCAAGAATCAGGCTGGTAGCCATCCGTCGTGCCTATTTTCCCGCAATGCAGGCGCGAACGCCGGTGCGCCAGACATATCCCCGGCGCGCTGCGATGTTTGATCGCATGCTGTCCGGCCTCATGCGGCAACTCGAAGCGGTGATCGGCGTGATCCTCGCAATCATGGTCGTTCTGGTCTTCGGCAATGTGGTGCTCAGATACGGTTTCAATTCCGGGATCACGATTTCGGAAGAGGTTTCGCGCTACCTGTTCATCTGGCTCACTTTCATCGGCGCCGTGATTGCGGTACACGAGCATGCGCATCTGGGCGTCGATTCCCTGGTGCAGGCGCTTCCACGCAAAGACAAGCTGTTCTGCGTTGTCGTCAGCGAGTTGCTCATGCTCTACACGCTCGGAATCCTGTTCGAAGGCAGTTGGAAGCAGACAGTGATCAACATGGCCACCAAATCGCCTGTCGCGGAAGTCCCGCTTGCGCTGATTTACATGGCAGGCCTGTTCGCAAGCGTCCTGATGGGTATCCTGATTCTGCGAAATCTGTACAAGGTGCTGTTCATCGGCGCGCTGGACCAGGACCTGATCATGACCGTGGAGTCCGAGGATTTGGCCGGCCTGGATCAGGCGACCCAGCTGTTTCTGGTCAAAGAGGATGCCGCGGCGATCGCGCGCGCCGGCTCGGTTCAATCCGAGAGGCGCACGTGACCATCACGATTTTTCTGTCTTCCCTGCTCGGGGCCATGGCGCTCGGCATGCCGATCGCGTTTGCGCTGCTGATCTGCGGCGTGGCGCTGATGTTCCACATGGACATGTTCGACAGCCAGATCCTGGCGCAGAACCTGATCAACGGCGCCGACAATTTTCCGCTGCTCGCGGTGCCTTTTTTCATCCTCGCCGGCGAGTTGATGAATGCCGGCGGGCTGTCGCGGAAAATAATCGAGATCGCGATGGCCATGGTGGGGCACATCCGTGGCGGCCTGGGCTACGTAGCCATTCTCGCGGCCATCATCCTGGCCAGCTTGTCCGGGTCGGCGGTGGCGGACACGGCTGCGCTGGCGGCACTGCTCGTGCCGATGATGAAGGACGCGGGTTACGACGTGAACCGCTCCTGCGGCCTGATCGCGGCCGGCGGCATCATCGCGCCCCGTCAAAGTGGCAGTACGTCCACGCCGATCCAGGTTTCCGAAATCTTTCCAGCCAAATTCGCCCCAGTTTCTGCATAGCTTTTTCAACGAAGGAGTCAAAATGATGCGTGAAGTCTCCAAGAGCCGGCTGCAATTCAAACGATGGCTGAAGGTATTGCTGTGCACGGCCCTGATCCCCGGTGCGGTGCTGGCGGACACTTACCCGTCGAAGCCGATCCGGATCGTCGTTCCGTTCGCCGCGGGCGGCGCCGTGGACGTGGTCGCGCGCGCCGTCGGCCAGCGCATGTCCCAGCAAATGGGCAATCCGATCGTCATCGAGAACAAGCCGGGAGCGAGCGCCAATCTCGGTGCCGAATTCGTGGCCAAGGCGCAGCCGGACGGATACACGCTGCTCATGGGTGCGAACGGCCTGGCGACCAACATGACGCTGTTTCGCAACCTCGGTTTCGATACCGCGAAGGACTTCGCGCCGATCGCGCGCGTGGGCTATGCTCCGCTGGTGCTGGTAGTGCAGGCGTCTTCTCCGATAAAGAGCCTGAAGGACCTGATTGCCATGGCCAAGGCGCAGCCCGGCGCCCTGAGCTATGGATCGGCGGGTAACGGCGGAGCCGCGCACCTGGCTTCGGAACTGCTCAAGCACACGGCCAAGATCGACGTGCTGCACGTCCCCTACAAGGGCGGCGCACCGGCAATGACCGATCTGCTGGGTGGGCGCATCTCGTTCATGCTCAACAATCCGGTCGAAGTCATGGCCAACATCAAAGCAGGTCGCCTGCGCGCCCTCGCGGTGGCGAGTTCCAAACGCATTCCGATGCTGCCCGATGTTCCCACTTTCGCCGAGGCCGGTCTGCCTGGCTACACCGCATCGGTATGGTGGGGGCTGGTCGCGCCGGCGAAGACGCCGAAGGACATCGTGGCCAAGTTGAGCAGCGAGGCGCTCAAGGCACTCGAAGACGAGGACGTGAAGCAAAAGCTCTCGAATCTGGGCGCGGTCATCGATCCGGCCGGTCCGGAGGAGTTCGGCAAGTTTCTGAAGGAAGAAATCGCTAAGTGGGCCGGCGTGATCAAGACAGCCGGGATACACGCCGACTGAGCCACGCCCGGACGAGGCAAACGGAAGCCCCGGTGCGGGTTGGCGGCGCCGGGGTGAATAAACGCATTACTCGCAAATGAACAATTCCTTAAGGAGGATGAGATGAAAAACACTGGCAGATGGCTGCTTGGCGTAGTCGCGGCGGCTGCGCTATCGCTGGCGCAGGCGCAAACCTATCCGTCCAAGCCGATCACGATGGTCGTGCCGCTGGCCGCGGGCAGCTCGCTCGACGTGGTGCTGCGCATCATCACCCAGAAAATGGCGGAGAACATGGGTCAGCCGATCGTCGTGGAGAACCTGCCCGGTGCGGCCGGCATGATCGGCGCGGAGCGCTTCATGCGCGCTGCGCCGGATGGCTATACGCTCGCCGCGTTCAACGACGCTCCCTTGACGATGGTTCCCAATCTGCGCAAGAAGATCCCCTACGACCCGATAAAGAGCTTCGCGCCGGTGGGGCTGATGGTGAACAATTCGTGGACCCTGGTGTGCAATTCCAAGCTGCCGGTCAAGAACGTGGCCGAACTGATCGCCCTGGCGAAGTCGAAGCCGGGGGAAATCAATTACTCCTCCGGCGGCAACGGCAGCCCGCAGCACATGGCGATGGAGATTTTCGAATCCATGGCCGGGATCAAACTCACGCACGTGCCTTACAAGGGGACGACGCAGGCGACGCTGGATGTGATTTCCGGCCAGATTCCGGTGATGTTCTCCGGCACCAACGCGGTGGTCACGCAGGTGAAGGACGGGAAGCTGCGTGCGCTGGCGACCGGCGGCGCGACGCGCTCGCCGCTGCTGCCCGATGTGCCGACGGTGGCCGAGTCCGGCCTGCCCGGCTACGAGTTCGTCACCTGGATGGGCTTGTTCGCACCCGCGAACACGCCGAAAGAGATCATCGCGCGCGTGAACGCCGAGCTGGTGCGCGCGCTCGACGCGCCGGATCTGCGCGAGCGTCTGATCGCGCAAGGGGTCGAGGTAAAGACCTCGACGCCGGAACAGCTGGGCGCGCTCACCAAGAGCCGGCTCGCGCAAATGGCAAAGATCATCAAGGACGCGGGCATCCATATCGAATAAGCGCACAGCGGAACGAGGCCGTTGCGGCGTGACCGGAACGGCCTGCCGCAAAGGGGAGCATGGGGGGAGATGTCCCCGCATCGGGTAATAGCCCCTTTGGCGCAACATCCATCAGCTACTACGGAGGTACATTTGGCTACTCTGAGCGGAAAGAACGTATTGGTCATCGGCGGCAGTTCCGGCATCGGTTACGCGACCGCGGCCGGCGCGATTGAGCAAGGCGCAAACGTGACCATCGCCAGCCGTTCGGAAGAAAAGCTGCGCGCGGCCCAGGCTGCGCTGCAGGGGAAGGTGCAAGCGCGCGCACTCGATGTCGCCGATACTGCCGCGGTCGAAGCCTTCTTCGGCGCGTCGCCGGTCTACGATCACATCGTGGTGAGCGGCGCCGCGTTCAAATTCGGCACAGTGCGCGATCAGAACATCGACGATGCCTATGCCGCGATGAACGTCAAGTTCTGGGGGGCCTACCGCGTGGCGCGCATGGCGCGCGTCGCCCCGGGAGGATCTTTCGTGTTCGTGTCCGGATTCCTGAGCCGGCGGCCAAAACCCAATATGGTGCTGGTCGGCGCCATTAACGCCGCGCTGGAGACGCTCGCCCAGGGGCTTGCGCTGGAGATGGCGCCGGTGCGCTTCAACGTGGTTTCGCCCGGCATCATCGACACGCCGACGCGCGCGGCGATGCCGGCCGATGCGCGCAAGGCCCTGCTCGAAAACGCCGCCAAGGGGCTGCCGGTCAAGCGCGTCGGCCTGGCGGAGGACTGCGCCGATCAGATCCTGCTGATGCTGCGCAATACCTTCATGACCGGAAGCGTGGTCTATATCGACGGCGGCGGCCTGCTGGTCTGAGACGTCGGCGAAGTCTGCAATGCAGCCTACCGGGCCGCTAAGCCTGCGCACGCTGCTGGGGGACTACCCCGGCACGCGCGCGTTGAAAGCGGGCGAGTTGGGGTCCGAGCTGGTGACGCTGGATTTCGCCGACGTGAAAGTCGCGCACACGGCGTTCAAACGCGTCGTGCGCGATCTGGAATTCGACGTGGCGGAGCTGGCGCTGGTGACCTTCCTCATGGCGAAGGCCTGCGGCAAGCCTTTGGTCCTGCTGCCCGCGGTCATGTCCGCGCGCTTTCAGCATCCTTACCTCGTGTACAACGCCGAACGCGGCCAACTGGCCCCGGCGGATCTCGCCGGGCGGCGTATCGGCATTCGCTCCTATTCGGTGACGACAGCCGCCTGGATACGCGGCATCCTGGCGCAGGACTACGGCGTTGCATTGGACCGCTTGCGCTGGGTCAGCTTCGAGGATGCGCATGTGGCCGAGTATCGCGACCCGCCCGCGGTCGAACGCGCGGCGGCCGGCAAAGAGATGCTGGCGATGCTGCTGGCCGGAGAACTGGATGCGGCCGTGCTGGCCAATCCCCTGCCTGCGGATCTGCGGCTCAAGCCCGTGATGCCCGACCCGGCGGCACGGGCCAAGGAGTGGTACCAGCGCAATCGGGCGATCCAGATCAACCACATGGTGGTCGTGCGCGCTACGTTGTCGCAGTCCCATCCTCAGGCGGTGCGGGAAGTATTCCGGCTGCTGCTGCAGAGCAAGCAGGCGGCGGGCATGCCCGCCGCGGACGGCATCGACATGAATCCCTTCGGCGTCGAGGCCAACCGGCGCAACCTCGATATTGCGATCGACTACTTCCACCGCCAGCAGCTTATTCCCCGGCGCTTCGAAGTGGACGAGCTGTTCGACGACGTGACGCGCGTCCTGGAATCCTAGGTGTGAGGCACGGTCGCTTGCATCGATTTGCGCGCAGAGAACGCCTCATACCATTGGCTCAAGGCGGTGCGGCCGTTGCGCCATTGCAGTTGCGGCAGGCGAAATTCGAGATAGCCCAGGGCGCAGCCGAGAGTGACGCCGGCGAGGTCGGCCTGGGGCAGCGCCATCGAGCCGATTGTGTCGAGCGTGCGTTCGATCTTTGCGCGCTGCCGGTCGAGCATGCCCTGGTAGACGAATTCCTTCGGCCGGCGCAGCTGTTCGACGACGCTGGCGACTGCGGCCTCGATAATGCCGTCCGCAAACGCATGCATCTGCAGCAGCGGCCAGCGCTGGCGCGGCTCGGACGGGATCAGGCGCGGGCCGGCGTGCAGGGAATCCAGGTATTCGCAGCAAAGGTAGGACCCGGCGAAGACGCCGTCGGCGCTGGTCAGTGCGGGCACTTTGCCCAAGGGGTTTTCCTTGTTGATCTCCGGGTCCGCTGCCCACACGTCGCCGGGAACGAGGACCAGGGAATCGGCCAGGCCGGTTTCATGGGCGAAAACCATCACTTTGCGCACGAACGGCGAAGCCGGGGAATACCAGAGTTTCATCGTCATGACAGCTATGCCTCCTAGGATGGCCGCTTGCGGGAGAAGGTCCTGCGGACTGGATAAGTGCTGCTACACCGGGCCGGAATTCCTCAGACCCGGGCGAAATCAGCATTTATTTTACCATGTCGGTTGACATGCGACTATGTGAAGACTTATAAATATCCCCTTGGCTCGTGCTGGGGCCTGTCTGCGCGCGGGGACTCGTCGCGGGGCTCGGAATCATAACCATCGGAAGGTCAATGCATCATGGCAAAAATCAAGGGCGCAACGCTCATTTCGGAGTTTCTGGTAAAGGAAAAAATTCCATACGTCTTCGGCATCTGCGGCCACGGCAACATTGGTTTGCTCGATGGACTGTATGAAGTGCGCGACAAGGTGAAACTGGTTTCGCCGCGCCACGAGCAGGTGGCGGCCCATATGGCGGACGGTTATTTCCGCGTGAAACATCAGCCGGCCGCGACCCTGACTTCGACCGGACCCGGCTCGGCCAATCTGATCATGGCGCTCGCGGTGGCGCAGACGGACTCCTCGGCGGTGCTCGCGCTCACCGCGAACGTGCCGACCTCGCAGTTCAACCGCGGTCCGTTCCAGGAGCTCAACCGGCACAACCAGGCCGATTTCCCCAATGTGATCCGACCGGTGGTGAAGCGCAGCTTCCAGCCCAGCCGCGTGGAAATGCTGCCGCTCGCCTTGCGCCAGGCGGTGACCACCATGACCAGCGGCCGGCCCGGCCCGGTCAACGTCGATATTCCGTTCAACCTGTTCCAGGAGGAGGCCGAGGTCGAGCTCGAGCCCGCCTGGGACGGTTTCCCGCTGCGCCGCAGCGGTGCATCGCCGGACGATGTGCAGAAGGCGCTGGATATGGTGCTGCAGGCGAAGCAGCCGGTGATATTCATCGGCCACGGGGTCACGCTGTCCGAGGCGAGCAAGGAACTCACCGAGTTTGCGCACGCGCTGCAAATTCCCGTGATCAGTTCGCCCAACGGCATGGGCTGCATCGACATGACCGACCCACTGTCGCTCGGCTTCATCGGCAGGAACGGCGCGTATCCGGCGAATCAGGCCGGCCGCCATGCGGACCTGGTGCTGGCGATAGGCGCGCGCTTCGACGACCGCTCGTCCTCGTCCTGGATGCCGGGCTATTCCTGGAATTTTCCGCAATCCAAGCTCATCCACGTCGATGTCGATCATGCCGAAATCGGACGCAACTACGCCCCCGACCTCGGT
>JAKAIH010000074.1 GCA_021825225.1 Pseudomonadota bacterium | reverse complement strand
ATCGCAATCGTGCAACCGGGCAGTCCGGCCAGCGCCACATCCGGGTCGGCAAACAGCTGCAAGGGATGAAAACCGCCGATCCGCGCGCCGGCGCGCGCTGCACTGGCGAGCGCCGCCACTTCGGTTGCGCCGCTGCAATGGACTACGGCGAGATCCTTACGCCATTGGACACTGTCGGCGACCGCCGCGATCGCATCGTCGGGAACGGTGACGAACACCAAATCGCTGCTATCGATGACGTCCTGCGCCGTGGCAGCGGCCCGACAGCCGGCAATCCTTGCCGCAAGCTGCGCAGCCGACGCCGGATTGCGGCTGGCGGCGGCGACCACGCGCTCCCCGCCCTGCGCCAGGCCCCAGGCCAGGCCCTTGGCTACCCGGCCCGCGCCTATGAATCCGACGCGCAGCCCGATCCGGTCTTGCTGTGGCATTTGCTCCATTCCCCCGAGGCAAGAATGCGGCGCGATGGCAGCTGCTAGCTGCTGCGTTCCGCTTCCTTGCGTGCGCGCACCGATTGCGCAAGATCGAGCACCACCTGCGCCAGCGCCGCGCGGTCGTCGTCCGAGCGCATGATCGTCGGCGCCACCGCGACATCGATGCCGCAGGCGCGTATGCCCTCGGCAGCCGCCTCATCCACGCTGTCGATGACGCAGCCGTCGATCAGCCGGTAGTACTCGAGCGCCGCCCTGCGCGCCGACACCTCATGCCCCAATTCCTGCATCATCTTGCCCGCCGCGCCCTTGAGGGCGCGATCGCCGACGATCGGGCTCACCGCAACGACCGGCGCGCCGCACCCGCGCAGCAGCTCGCGCATGCCCTGCACCGCCAGGATCGGCTGTATCGTGTGGTAGGGGTTTGCCGGGCACAGTACGATCGCTTCCAGGTCGGGCGCATACAGCGCTTCCAGCACCTCCTCCGGAATGCGCGCGACGTCCGCGCCGGCATACAGAAAACCTTTCACCACGGGGGCACATTCCAGTTCGGTGAGGTACTCGTGGTAGCTCACGTGCCCGTCCTCGGTGACCACCACCGTGCGCACCGGATCGTTGCTCATCGGCAGCACGCGCGCTTCGATGCCCAGGGTCTTGCAGAATCCCAGCGTAACCTGGCTCAAGGAGCATTCCTGCCGCAGCGCCTCGGTGCGCAGCAGCGGCAATGCGTAGGAGCGATCGCCGACGCGCACGCGGTGCTCGGAGCCCAGGCGGTGCAGCATGTCGTGCAGCGCGTAGGTTTCGCCCGAGGGTTCCCAGCCGGCTCCGGTGCTCGCAATGCCGCCGAGGGTATAGAGCATGGTATCGATGTCGGGCGAGAATGCGAGGCCGAACACCTCGTGGTCGTCGCCGGTATTGACGATCACGGCAAGATCCTTGCCGCGCAGGCGCCGCAACCCGTCGGCGAGCTTGGCGCCGCCTACCTGACCAGACAACGCGACCACTGTTCCCATCGGTCTCCCCAATGTTCTTGTTCCCGAATTGTAGACGACGCCGCCGCGCCACGCGCGCGCTGCGAACGCCGCCGGCGGACCGCCCGTGTTCCGTGGCAATCTTATACCTGAAATGCAGCGCGTAGCGGTACTGTACGCGCGGCAGCGCTTCCCGGGCGCAGGCCCGGCGCGCAGCGCGCAGCGCAGCGACGCCGCGCAGCCTCCTTCCGCTATACTCGAAACCGGCGCCGCGGCTAGCGCCGGAAAAATTCATGTCCATGTTCAATGCCGAAAGGATTCAGCCCATGGCCGTTCGGACGGCGCGATTCGCCCTCAGCTGTCTCGTCTGCGTCGCCTTGTCGCTCGCCGGCGCGCTTTCCGCAGTCGCGGCCGAGTTGCGCATCGGCCTCGCCGCCGACGTGACCTCGCTCGATCCGCATTTCCTCAACGTCGCACCCAACAACGATGCCGCATGGCATATCTTCGACGCCCTGGTCCACGTGGATGCGAACGCGCGCCTCATCCCGGGCCTGGCCGTTTCCTGGCGCGCGATCAATCCGACCACCTGGGAATTCAAGCTGCGCAAAGGGGTCAAATTCCACGACGGTTCGGACTTCACCGCGGAGGACGTGATTTTCTCGCTGGAGCGCCCCGCTACGCTCGCTGCCAGTCCGGGTCCGTTCAGCGGATTCGTCAAGGCGATTGTCGCCAAGAAAATCATCGACCCGTGGACGCTGCAGCTCAAGACCGCGGTGCCTTACGCGATGCTGCCCTACGATCTCGACTCCATCTTCATCGTGTCGAAAAAGGCCGCCGCAGGCGCCAGCACCGAGGATTTCAACAGCGGCAAGGCGGCCATAGGCACCGGCCCGTACAAGCTCCTGCGCTTCGCCCGCGGCGACCGCATCGAGCTCGCACGCAATGACGCCTACTGGGGCGGAAAATCTCCCTGGGACAAGGTGACGTTGCGCATTCTGCCCGCGGATACCGCGCGCATCGCCGCACTGCTCGCGGGCGACGTGGACGCGATCGAGAGCATACCTACCGCCGACCTGACCCGGCTCAAGGCGAACCCGAATTTCCGGCTGGAGCAGAAGGTATCCTGGCGCACGATGCTGCTGCATATGGACCAGTACCGCGACCACCCGCCGCACCTCGCCGACAAGGCGGGAAAGCCGCTGGCGAAAAACCCGTTCAAGGACGCGCGCGTAAGGCTGGCGATTTCCAAGGCAATCAACCGCAAGGCCATCGTCGAGCGCGTGATGGAAGGCAATGCCATCGCCGCAGGCAACCTGGTCTCGCCGCCCGTTTTCGGCCACGTAGCCGCGCTGAAAGCCGAAAGCTACGACCCGCAAGCGGCGAAACAGCTGCTTGCCGCAGCCGGATTTCCGGACGGCTTCGCCCTCACCCTGGACGCGCCCAATGACCGCTACGTCAACGACGAACAGATCGCGCAGGCGGTGGCGCAGATGCTGGCGCGGATAGGCATACGAATCAAAGTGGAAACCATGCCGGCCAGCGTGTATTTTGCCAAAGCGCGCGCCGGCGATTTTTCTTTCGCCCTGCTCGGCTGGGGCTCGTTCTCCGGCGATCTGGCGCTGCGCGCGCTGGTGGCCACGCAGAATGCCGCCACGGGCTATGGCGCATGGAACTGGGGCCATTACTCGAATCCGAAGCTGGACGCGCTGCTCGAGCAGGACTTCGCCACCCTGAACGACGACAAGCGCGAGGCGCTGGCGTGCGAGGCCGCGACGCTCGCGCTCAAGGACACGCCGGTAATACTGCTGCACCACCAGCTCGCGTCCTGGGCGATGAAAAAAAGCCTGACTTACGCCGCACGCACGGACGAATACACGTTCGCCCGCGATTTCCGGCCGCGCTAAGCGCATCGGCTTGCCCGTGGCCGCGTTTGTCATCCGCCGTCTGCTGCAAAGCGTGCTCGTGCTGTGGCTCATGTCGCTGCTGGTGTTCGTCGGGGTGTACGCGATCGGCAATCCGGTGGATATTCTGATCAATCCGCAGGCCGACCAGGCCGACATCGCGCGCGCAATCGCCGCGCTCGGGCTGGACCAGCCACTGTGGCAGCAGTACCTGACGTTCCTCAGGCAGGCGCTGCTCGGGGACCTGGGCAAGTCCTTCGCCTACAACATCCCGGCGCTGCAGCTGATCCTGGAGCGCATGCCGGCCACGCTGGAATTGGCCCTGGCCGCAGCCGCCGTCGCGGTGCTGCTTGGCATTCCGCTCGGGCTGTGGGCAGGCCTCGCGCCTGATTCCTGGGCGGGCAAGCTGATCATGAGCGGCTCTATCCTCGGCTTCTCCCTGCCTACCTTCTGGGTTGGCCTGCTGCTGATCATGCTGTTCGCGGTCGAGCTCGGTTGGCTGCCTTCCGGCGGACGCGGCCCGACCAGCCTGCTGCTCGGCATCCCGGTGAGCTTCCTCTCCTGGGAGGGTATTCGCCACCTGATCCTGCCCGCCACGAACCTCGCCCTGTTCAAGCTCTCGCTGATCATCCGCCTGACGCAGGCCGGCACGCGCGAGGCGCTGCTGCAGGACTACGTCAAATTCGCCCGCGCCAAAGGACTGTCCAATGCACGCGTGGTCGGCGTGCACGTGCTCAAGAACATCCTGATCCCCATCGTCACGGTGATCGGCCTGGAGTTCGGCTCGGTGATTGCATTCGCGATCGTCACCGAATCGATATTCGGCTGGCCGGGCATGGGCAAGCTGATCATCGATTCCATCAACGTGCTCGACCGCCCGGTGATCGTCGCCTATCTGCTGATCGTGGTGAGCCTGTTCATCCTGATCAATCTCGCCGTGGACATCGTCTACTCGCTGCTCGATCCGCGTGTGCGTCTGGGCGGCGCAACGGACTAGGGCCATGGAGCGCGAACCGACGCCGTTGCAGCGCCTCGTCGCCGACTTCGCCCGGAGCCGACTCGCGCTCGCCGGGCTGGCGCTGCTCGCGCTGATCCTGCTCGCCGCCGTGTTCGCGCCGCTGATCGCGCCGCAGAATCCCTATGACCTGGCGCAGCTCGACGTGCTCGACGGCCGCCTGCCGCCCGGATCGAAGTCGGGCAACGGCCTGACCTTCTGGCTCGGCAGCGACGATCAGGGGCGCGATATCCTGTCCGGCATTTTCTACGGCCTGCGCATCAGCCTGCTGGTCGGCGTGGTCAGCACCCTGTGCGCGCTCGCCATCGGCCTGGCGGCGGGCTTGTGCGCCGCCTATTTCGGCGGGCGCACCGACAGCGTGATCATGCGCCTCGTAGACATCCAGCTGTCCTTCCCCTCCATCCTGATCGCGCTGATCCTGCTCGCGCTGCTCGGCCAGGGCGTAGACAAAACGATATTCGCGCTGATCATGGTGCAATGGGCCTATTACGCGCGCACCGTGCGCGCCACGGCGCTGATCGAGCGCGGCAAGGAATACATCGAGGCGGCCATGTGCCTGGCGCTGCCGCCCGCGCGCATCGTGCTGCGCCACCTGCTGCCCAACTGCCTGCCGCCGCTCATCGTTGTCGCCACGGTGCAGGTGGCGGCAGCGATCGCGCTGGAGGCGACGCTGTCCTATCTCGGCATAGGCGTGCCGATCACCGAGCCCTCGCTCGGCCTGCTGATCAAAAACGGTTTCGACTATATGCTCGCGGGCCAGTACTGGATCAGTTTCTATCCAGGCGTCGCGCTGCTGCTGACCATCGTCGCCATCAACCTGGTCGCGGACCGGCTGCGCGACGTGCTCAATCCGCGCCTGCAGCAATGAGCGAAGCCGCGCTGCGCGTCGAGAATCTGCGCACCCACTTCTTCACCCGCCGCGGCGTCGTCAAGGCAGTGGAAGACGTCAGCTTCTCGGTCGCGCCCGGAAAAATCCTCGGCCTGGTCGGCGAATCCGGCTCGGGCAAATCGGTGATGGGCTTTTCCATCATGGGCCTGGTCGATCCGCCCGGGCGCGTGGTCGGCGGCCGCATCCTGCTCGGCGGCCGCGACCTGCTTAGGCTGGCGCCGGAGGAGATGCGCCAGGTGCGCGGCAATCGCATCGCCATGATCTTCCAGGACCCGATGATGACGCTGAATCCGGTGCTGCGCATCGACACGCAGATGACGGAGGCGGTCCGGGCGCATGCCGACGTCGGCCGGAGGGCGGCACTGGAGCGCGCGCGCGATGCGCTCGCGCGCGTAGGCATCGCCTCGCCGGATGAACGCCTCTCGGCCTACCCGCACCAATTCTCGGGGGGCATGCGCCAGCGCGTGGCCATCGCCATCGCGCTGCTGAACCAGCCCGATCTGATCATCGCCGATGAGCCGACCACGGCACTCGATGTCACCGTCCAGGGGCAAATCCTGTACGAGATGCAAAAAATCGCGCGCGAGTCCGGCACCGCACTCATCTGGATCAGCCACGACCTGTCGGTGATCGCCGGCCTCGCCGACGAAATCTGCGTCATGTACGCCGGGCGCGTCGTCGAACACGGCAGCGTCGACCAGGTGCTCGATGAGCCGCTGCATCCCTATACCGGCGGACTGATCGCCTCGGTGCCGAGCCGCAACCGCAGGGGCGAAGCGCTGCGCCAGATTCCGGGCATGACACCATCGCTGCTCGAACTCGCTCCCGGCTGCGCCTTTCGCGAGCGCTGCAGCCGCGCCGACGGCGCCTGCGCGCAGGATCCAGCACTGTCCAGTCCCGCAGCTGGCAGGCAGGTGCGCTGCTTCCATCCTCTGACGCAGGGCGCGACTGCATGAGCGCGCCGCCGGCACCATTGCTTGAACTGCGCGGCCTATCCAGGCGCTTCGTCAGGTCCCCGGATACGGCCGACCGGCTCGCCGGGCTGTTCGGCGCCCGCCCCTCGGAAGAAATCGTGCACGCGGTGGATCAAGTCGACCTGGCCGTGCACTCGGGCGAAGTAGTCGGACTGGTAGGTGAATCGGGCTGCGGCAAATCCACACTGGCACGGCTCGCCGTGGGCTTGCTCCCGCCTTCTGCGGGCACGCGTCTGTGGCGCGGCGAGGAGATCGCGCCTATGCCTGCGGGGAAACAGCGCAGCATCCGGCTCAAAATGCAGATGGTGTTCCAGGATCCCTACGCCTCGCTCAATCCGCGCATGCGCGTCGCCGATATCGTCGGCGAGGCGCCTGTGGTACATGGCCTGATCGATGCGCGCGAGCGCGAGGACTATGTGGCGCAGCTGCTCGAGTGCGTCGGCCTGGACGCTACGCTGCTCGGCCGCTTTCCGCATCAGTTCTCCGGCGGCCAGCGCGCGCGTATCGGCATTGCGCGGGCGCTGGCGGTGAAGCCGGAGTTCCTGGCATGCGACGAGGCCGTGGCGGCTCTGGATGTTTCGATCCAGGCGCAGGTGTTGAATCTGTTCATCAGGCTGCGCGAGGATTTCAAGCTGACGTACCTGTTTATCAGCCACGACCTGGGCGTGGTGCAGCACCTGTCGGACCGCGTGCTGATCATGTACCTCGGCAGGGTGCTCGAGTCCGCGCCGGTCGCGGAGATCTACGCCAGGGCCAATCACCCCTATACCCAGGCACTGCTGGCCGAGGTGCAGCGGCTGGAATCGCGCCGCAGAAGCTTCGTTCCGATCAAAGGCGAAATTCCTTCGCCCCTGGCTCCGCCGCCCGGCTGCCATTTCCACCCGCGCTGCCCGCACGCGATGCCGCGGTGTAGAATCGAACAGCCGCATCTGCGCGAAATCGCGCCGCTGCATTTCTCCGCCTGCCATCTGAACGACGGAGGTTCAGGATGAACCCAACACAGATGCCCCCCGTCAGACCCGAAACCCTGGCGATGATCGAGCGCCTGATCGGTTTCGACACCACCAGCCGCGGTTCCAACCTCGGCCTGATCGAGTGGGTGCGGGATTACCTTAAAGGTCTTGGCGTGGAGTCGCGCCTCACCTACGACGCCGCCGGCAACAAGGCGAATCTGTTCGCCACGGTACAAAAAGGGGGGAAACCCGGCATCGTGCTGTCCGGCCACACCGACGTGGTGCCCGTGGACGGCCAGAACTGGTCCAGCGATCCGTTCAAGGCGACGCTCAAAGGCGACAAGCTCTACGGCCGCGGTTCCTGCGACATGAAAAGCTACCTCGCCGTGATCCTCGCGATGGCGCCCCGCTTCGCCGCGGCGGAGCTCAAGGCTCCGATACACTTTGCACTGTCCTACGACGAGGAAGTCGGCTGCATCGGCGCGCGCGGCCTGCTCGAAGACCTGGCGCGCAACAACATCCGGCCGGCGGGCGCCATCATCGGCGAGCCGACCAGCATGCAGCCGGTGATCGCACACAAGGGCAAACGCTCCTACCAGTGCTGCGTGCGCGGCAAGGAAGCGCATTCCGCGCTCACGCCGCAAGGGGTCAACGCGATCGAATACGCGGCGCGCATCATCACCTACATCCGCCACATGGCCGAGCGCATGCGCGATTGCGAGCCGCGCGATCATGGTTTCGACGTGCCGTTTACCACACTGCAGACCGGAGTGATCTCCGGCGGCACCGCCGGCAATATCGTGCCGCGCGAATGCAATTTCCAGTTCGAGTTCCGCTACCTGCCCGGCGCCGACCCGGATGCGCTCGAACGGGAAATCAAGGACTACGCCGAGCGCGTAATCCTGCCGGAAATGCAAAGAACCGACCCCAATACCGGCATCAGCTTCGAGACCAGGGCCGAAATCCCCGGACTCAACACCACCGAACAGGATCAGGTCACCTATCTCGCGCAGGCCCTGTCGCGCAACAAGTCCACGGCCAAAGTCGCCTATGCGACCGAGGGCGGATTGTTCCAGCAGGCCGGGATCCCCGCGATCATCTGCGGCCCGGGCTCGATCGAGCAGGCGCACAAACCCGACGAATATGTGACCCTGACACAGGTAGCGCTGTGCGAGTCTTTCATGGAGCGGCTGCTGGAGCAGATGTGCGCCGGGTGAACGGCGCGGTGCGACCCACAAATACCAACGGGACGCCTCGGCGTCCCGTTGGTATTGACTCCTAGGCTGATGCTTATTCTGCCGCTGCTTCGCCTGCAGTCTCTTCCACCGCGCGCTTGCTGAGTTTCTCGCGGATGCGCGCCGACTTGCCGGAACGGTCGCGCAGGTAATAGAGTTTGGCGCGGCGCACGTCGCCTTTGCGCTTGACCTCGACCGAGGCGATCAAAGGAGAGTAGGTCTGGAACGTCCGCTCCACGCCTTCGCCCGCGGAAATCTTGCGCACGATAAAGGAGGAGTTGAGGCCGCGGTTGCGCTTGGCGATGACCACGCCTTCGTAGGCCTGTACGCGCTTGCGCTCGCCCTCGACCACGTTGACATTGACGATCACGGTGTCGCCGGGCGCGAACACCGGAACGGTCTTGCCCAGGCGCGTGATTTCTTCGTTCTCCAGCTTCTGTATCAGGTTCATGACTTCGCTCCTTGTATCGTCCTGGGCTGCAACCGTTGCCACAGCCCTTAGGTGTTCTGTTCCCGCTTGAATTCCTCAAGCAGCTTCGCTTCTGCCGCACTCAACGCTCGTTTCGCCAGCAAATCCGGCCGTCTCAGCCAGGTCCTTCCCAGCGCCTGCTTCAGGCGCCAGCGTTCTATCTCCGCGTGGTTGCCCGAGAGCAGCACCGGCGGCACGCGCTCGCCCGCATACTCCTCCGGCCGGGTGTAATGCGGACAATCCAGCAGTCCGCCTACAAACGAATCCTGCGCCGCCGAATCCTCGTCGCCCAGCACGCCGGGCAACTGCCGCACCACCGCGTCG
>JAKAIH010000073.1 GCA_021825225.1 Pseudomonadota bacterium | reverse complement strand
CGCCAGCGCCGCGGCGCCTTGCAGCCGGGCGATGCGCGCGAGCGCCGGCGGATGTGAATCGTAGAAGGCCGAGTACAGCGGATCGGGGGTGAGCGTTGCCGCGTTGTCCTGGTACAGCTTCACCAGCGCGCGCACCAGGTCGGCGGGGATCGCGTGGCGCGCGGCATAGGCGTCGGCTTCGTATTCGTGCTTGCGCGAATACAGGCTGGTGAGCGGATGCAGCAAAAAGGTGAACACCGGCACCACGAGAAAGAACAGCAGCAGCGCGAGCGCGGTGGTATGCGCCTGCACGTTGAGCCCGGCGTAGAACCAATCCTGCTTCATCGCATAGCCGAGTATCCACAGGAAAACCAGGCTCATGGCGAACAGGGCCGCCATGCGCTTCCAGACATGATGGTATTTGAAATGCCCCAGCTCGTGCGCCAGCACCGCCTCGATCTCCGCCGGAGCCAGGCGTGCGATCAGCGTGTCGAACAGCACGATGCGCTTGGCCGCGCCAAAGCCGGTGAAATAGGCGTTGCCGTGGCTGGAGCGGCGCGAACTGTCCATCACGTACAGGCCCTGCGCCCTGAAGCCGCACTTCGCGAGCAGCGCCTCGATGCGGCTCTTCAGGGCAACATCCTGCAGCGGCGTGAACTTGTTGAACAGCGGCGCGATCAGCGTGGGGTAGACGGTGAGCACCAGCAGATTGAACGCGATCCAGGTGAGCCAGACATACAGCCACCATTGCTCACCCATGCGCTGCATCAGCCACAGCACGCATAGCAGCAGCGGCAGGCCCAGCGCCGCACCGAGCAGCGTCTGCTTCGCCAGATCGGCGAAGAACAGCCGCAGCGTCATCTTGTTGAAGCCGAAGCGCGCTTCGATGACGAAGGTGCGGTACAGCGACAGCGGCAGATCGATAAGCCCTGAAATCAGCGCCACGCTGACGATGACGGCGATGCCGTGCGCATAGCTGCCGGCAGCGAAGGCGCGCAGCCACAGCTCGTGCAGCGCCTGCAGCGCCCCGCCCAGGGTTAGCGCTAGCAGGAACAGCGTGCCGACACCCAGGTCGATCATTCCCAGGCGCGTCTTGTCGGCGCTGTAATCGGCCGCTTTCTGGTGCGCAGCCAGACCGATGTGTTCGGCGAAATCCTCGGGCACGCGGTCGCGGCAGCGCGCGATGTGCCGGATGTGGCGCCGGGCGAGCCACAGGCGCAGGCCCAGCGTGAGCGCGAGCGCTGCGAGAAAAACGGCGGTGAAAGTCTGCATCTGACTGAAATATGACACAATAAAGCCCTTCAATCAATCAACACTGGAAACCCCGGCATCATGCCCCAAGATCAGAATAATCTTGCCTGGTTAGACATGGAAATGACCGGACTCGATCCCGACCGCGACAGAATTATCGAAATCGCGATCGTGGTCACCGACTCGCAGTTGAACACGATTGCCGAGTCGCCGGTGCTGGTCGTGCATCAGGCCGACAGTGTGCTCGATGCGATGGACGACTGGAACAAGTCTACCCACGCGCGCTCCGGCCTGATCGCCAAGGTCAAGGCCTCCACGCTGGCGGAGGCGGAGGCCGAACAACAGTATCTGGATTTCCTCGCCGAGCACATTCCCTCCAGAACCTCGCCGATCTGCGGTAACTCCATCTGTCAGGATCGCAGGTTCCTCGCGCGCCATATGCCGCGGCTGGAGGCCTATTTCCACTACCGCAACCTCGATGTCAGCACGCTGAAGGAGCTGGCGAAGCGCTGGAAGCCGGAACTGGCCAAGGGCCTCACCAAGCATGGCAAGCACGAGGCGCTCGCGGACATCTACGAGTCGATCGAGGAAATGAAGTATTACCGCGAGAATTTTTTGAAAGTCTGAAGAACAAATCAGTTCGAACTGCTGTGGCCGCACTTGCGCGGACGGCGCCCCGTCCGCGCGGATCGTCAATGGCGTGCGGATGAAAAGCACATCCGCACGCCATTGACGATCTTGGATGAAACCCAGACGACCTGTTTGGGGTTAACAATAACCGTGATTTCGGTACGGATGCGCTTCTTATCCGTACCGAAATCACGGTTGGCGCGCGCAGCGCGCAGGTTTTGTTCCCGGTATGCAGCGGCTACTGCCGCCGAACAGTCCCTACAGCGGCACCACCTTGCCCGGGTTCATCAGGTTGTCCGGGTCGAACAGGCGCTTGATGTCGCGCATCAGGTCGACCGCCTCGCCCAGTTCCGCGCGCAGCCAGTCCTGCTTGCCCAGACCGATGCCGTGCTCGCCGGTGCAGGTGCCTTCCATCGCGAGCGCGCGCTCGACCAGCCGCTTGTTGAACGATTTCGCCAACTCCAGCTCCTCCGGCTTGGCTGGGTCCACCAGGAACATCAGGTGGAAATTGCCGTCGCCCACGTGCCCGGCCAGCGGCACCGGGCACAGATAGCCCGCCACGTCCTTCATGGTTTCGGATACGCACTCGGCCAGGCGCGAAATCGGCACGCACACGTCGGTCGAAATCGCGCGGCAGCCGGGCCGTAGCTGGAGGCCGGCAAAGTAGAAATTATGGCGCGCCTCCCACAGCCTGGTGCGCTCCTCGGCCTTGGTCGCCCACTGGAAATCCATACCGCCGTTTTCGCGCGCGATCTCCTGCACCGCCTCGGCCTGTTCCACCACGCTGGCCTGCGAGCCGTGGAATTCGAAGAACAGGGTCGGAGCGACGCGGTAGTCGGTCTTGTTGTATTTGTTGATGCAGCTTATCGCGGTCGCATCCACGATCTCGCAGCGCGCCACGGGCACGCCTGCCTGTATGGTCTGGATCACAGTCCTGGTGCAGCCTTCGACCGTATCGAATGCGCATACCGCCGCCGACATCGCTTCCTGCACCGCATACAGTTTCACCGTGATCTCGGTGATGATGCCCAGGGTCCCCTCCGAGCCGACGAACAGCCGCGTCAGGTCGTAGCCGGCCGCGGATTTTTTCGCACGGCGCGCGGTCTTGATGATGCGGCCGTCGGCGAGCACCACGGTAAGCGAAAGCACGTTCTCGCGCATGGTGCCGTAGCGCACCGCATTGGTGCCGGAGGCGCGCGTCGCGCTCATGCCGCCTATGGTCGCATCGGCACCCGGGTCGATGGGGAAGAACAGCCCGGTGTGGCGGATATGATCGTTCAGCTGCTTGCGCGTAACACCTGCCTGCACCACGGCGTCGAGGTCGGCTTCGTGCACCGCGAGCACCTTGTTCATCTGGCTCAGGTCGACGCAGACGCCGCCTTTCACCGCGAGGATGTGTCCTTCGAGCGAGGTGCCGACGCCGTAGGGGATCATCGGAATCTGGTGGCGGCGGCAGATGTTGACGACATCGCGCACTTCCTCGGTGGTGTGCGGAAATACCACGGCGTCGGGAGGGGCGTAGGGAAAGTGGGATTCGTCCTTGCCGTGCTGTTCGCAGATGCCGCGCGCGGAGGTGGCACGTTCGCCCAGCAGGGCCTTGAGTTCGTTGACTAGCGTGGCGTTCAGTTCGCGCGGCCGGTTCATGGGGACGCCCGTCGGTGATGGAATGCGCAATTATAGGAGCAGTCGGGGCGCGCGGGCAAAGCAATTGAGCCGGGTGGCCGGCTCCGGTGCCGGACCCCGTCCCCCGCGAGGCGTGCCGTTCCCGCGCCCGAATGATCCTGGCGAAGTCAGGCGCGGCCGGTCGTTGCCTCTTGATCGGGATCGCGGTAGATTCGCCGTCGAGCGCCGCGGCGACGCTGCCCGCCGCCACCATCATTTCCAATTCACCTTGCAAAGGAACGACATGACCGAATTCGACGCCGCCGTGCTCGATGCCCAAACGCAGTACAAGCTGCTGATTGGCAGCGTGACCCCGCGGCCGATCGCGCTGGTGACCACCCTCGGCAGCCGGGGGCCGAATGCCGCGCCGTTCAGTTTCTTCAATGCGATCGGCTCCGATCCGGCGATGTTGATGTTTTCGGCCGGCGACAAGGACGGCAGTGCCAAGGATACCGTTGCGAACATCCGCGAGATTCCGGAATTCGTCGTGCACATCGTCAGCGACGCGATCAAGGAGAAAATGAACGTGTGCGCGATCGACTACCCGCGCGGCGTGAACGAGATCGAGCAGGCGGGCTTTACCGCGCTGGCGTCGAAGAAAGTGCGTCCGCCGCGCATCGCCGAGGCACCGGTTGCTTTCGAGTGCCGACTGCTGCAGATGCTTGATATCGGCCGCGGGCCCTATCACCTGGTAATCGGCGAGGTGCTGTATTTCCACTACCACGAGGGCATCGTCGACGAACGGTTTCACGTCGACGTCGGCAGGATCAATCCGATCGGCCGCCTGGCGGGCAGGGGCGGCTATACCCGCATCACCGACCGTTTCGAAATGCCGCGCCTGAAATTGGGCGGCGGCGTGCTCGAGGGCTGAGCCGCCGGGCGGCGGTTCGCGGCCCAGACCATGTACAATCGCGATTCCCCGATCCGCGCCGCGACATTTAAATAATCATGATGGCTGCCGAAACGGAAACCGAAGAGCCAGGCCTGGCCGCGATCCGCGACCTGAAAAGGACGGTATTCGCGCTGCGCGAGGAGCTGGAGCGCGCGCGCCGCGATACCGAAGAGGCGGTGCGGCAGGCCCTGTCGGGCGCGAATGCAGAGATCGGGCAGCTCAAGGCCACCATAGCCGCGCTGCGCGACGAGCTGCAGGAATGGCCGCTCAGGCGCGACGAGGCGGCGCGGCTGGCGCAGGCGGCGAATCTGGACGAGATCAAGCAGCTCAGGGCGGGCATGGCGGCGCTGCGCGACGCGCTCGAGGCGGCGCGCCTCGGGGAAGAAACGGCGGTGCGCCAGGCGATCATCGCGGCGCAGGACGAAATTGCGCAGCTGCGCGCCACCGCCGCGTCGCTGCGCGAGGCGCTGGAGCAGGCTAACTTCTCGAAGCAGGCCGATATCGCGGCGGCGCGCGCGCAGGATCACGCCGAGCTGGTGCAGTTGCAGGCGACGGTGCGCGCGCTGCGCGAACAGCTGCAGGCAGCGCCCGGCAAGAACCCAAAGTAGGGGCCATGGAACAACGCAAACCGACAGCCGAAATCACGCGCCTGCGCGGTCCGCGCAAGCCCGCCAAGAAAGGCGCCGCCCCCGCGGTGCACGGGCGCCTGAAACTGGTCGAGCTCCTGCTCGAAGTCTCGCGCAGGATGGCGGCGTACGACACGCTCGACGACGTGCTGCGCACCCTGGTCGAGATGACCACCGCGGAACTGGGGGCCGAGCGCGGGACGCTGTTCCTCAACGATGCGGAGACCAACGAGCTGTATTCGCGCGTGGCCCAGGGCAACATCAAGCACGAGATCCGCATTCTGAATACGAGCGGTATTGCCGGCTACGTCTTCACTTCGGGCGAATCGGTCCTGATCCGCGATGCGTATTCGGACCCGCACTTCAACCGCTCCATCGACGAGCAGACCGGTTTCGTCACGCGCAATATCCTGTGCACCCCGATCCGCACGGTTAAGGGCGAAATCATCGGCGTGGCGCAGACCCTGAACAAGAAGAAAGGCGACTTCACCAAGCGCGATCTCGCCGTGCTCGAGGCGATGACCACCCAGGGCACGCTGGCGCTGCAGAGCGCGGTATTCATCGAGCGCATGAAGGCGGTGCGCCAGCAGGAGATGGAGTTCGTCGATGTGGTGTCGGAGGTGACCGCCGACATCAAGCTCGGCTCGCTGCTGCAAAAAGTGATGGGCGAGGCGACGCGCATGCTCAACGCCGAGCGCTCGACCCTGTTCCTCAACGACGAAAAGACCAATGAACTGTGGTCGGAGGTCGGCCAGGGCCTGGAATCGGTGCAGATCCGTCTGCCCAATCACCTCGGCATCGCCGGCGCGGTATTCACCACGAGCAAGGCGATCAATATTCCCTACGCCTATGCCGACCTGCGTTTCAATCCTGCATTCGACAAGAAGACCGGCTTTTTCACGCGTTCGATCCTGTGCGTGCCGATCGTCAACAAGCACGGCAAGACCATCGGCGTCACCCAGGTGCTGAACAAGCACGGCGGGCCGTTCACCAACGAGGACGAATCGCGGCTGCGCGCCTTCACCGCGCAGATTTCGATCGCGTTGGAAAACGCCAAGCTGTTTGCCGACGTGCACAACATGAAGAACTACAACGAGGCGATGCTGGAGTCGATGTCGAACGCGGTCCTCACGCTGGACGACAGCGGCAAGATCGCCACCTGCAACGCCGCCGGCCTGAAGATACTGAAAGTGCGGCCGGAGAAGATCCTGCAGCGGCCGGTGGCCGAGTTCTTCGGCGGCGACAATGCCTGGATCCTGGAACGGCTCAAGCACGTCAACGAAACCGGCGCCGCCGACATGCTGATGGATGCGGAGCTTGCGGTCGAGGGCGAGCGGGTTTCGGCCAACGTCACCATCCTGCCGCTGTTCAGCATGGAGAAAAAGCATCTCGGCTCGATGCTGCTGATCGAGGATATCAGCAGCGAGAAGCGCATGAAATCGACCATGTCGCGCTATATGGACCCGGGTATCGCCGACCGCCTGGTGGCGAGCGGGGCGGAACTGCTCGGCGGCCAGAGCGTACCGGCGACGGTGCTGTTCTCGGATATCCGCGGCTTCACCACGATCACCGAGCAGCTGGGCGCGCAGGGCACGGTGGCAC
Source organism: Pseudomonadota bacterium (assembly GCA_021825225.1). Taxonomy (GTDB): domain Bacteria; phylum Pseudomonadota; class Gammaproteobacteria; order Burkholderiales; family SG8-39; genus 2-12-FULL-64-23. The sequence continues at coordinate 2,556 of JAKAIH010000073.1, read as the reverse complement.
TGCTCAACGAATACTTCACCCTGATGGTCGACTGCATTCAGCACGAAGCGGGCATGCTCGACAAGTTCATCGGCGACGCCATCATGGCCGCCTTCGGCATCCCGGTCGCGCACGAGGACGATGCCGACCGCGCGGTGCGCGCCGCGATCGCGATGCTGCGCGAACTCAAGGCGTGGAACGTGCAGCGCGTCGCCGAGGGCAAGATGCCCGTCGACATGGGCATCGGGCTCAATACCGACATGGTGGTGTCGGGCAACATCGGTTCGAAGAAACGCATGGATTACACCATCATCGGCGACGGCGTGAATCTCGCCTCGCGCCTGGAGTCGGCGTGCAAGCAGTACGGCAGCCATATCCTCGTGAGCGAGTTTACCTACGCCAAGCTGCGCGGCACCTACCGCACGCGCGAGCTCGACCTGGTGGTGGTCAAGGGCAAGACCAAGCCCGTGGCGATCCACGAAATCCTCGATTACCACAGCGAAGAGACCTATCCGCGCCTGATCGATGCGCTCGGTTACTTCCGCGACGGGCTGGTCAAATACCGCCAGGGCAAGTGGGACGATGCGGTGAAGCAGTTTTCCGAAGTCATGGCGATCAACCCCGCGGACAAGGCCGCCAAGCTTTATGTCGAACGCTGCCGCCATCTCGCCGAGCACCCCCCCGGCGAGGACTGGAACGGCGTCTGGGTGATGGAAAGCAAGTAAGGCCCGCCAGGCGCGAAGATCGCACCGCACCAGGCGCCGCACGATTGCGCCCGCGCTGGGGATTTCCCCGATTTTTTCCACCCCCTGACCGCAGCAGACGGAAAAGCCCCGCGCGTATTTTTCGTCATCGGCCTTGCGCGCGCTCGCCGTACCTGCACCGGGATCGCCTTTATCGCCGAAAGCGGTGTACGCCGCTTCGAACCTCGCTGCCGACTGCGAAATAGGGTGACATTGCGTATAAGGTAGAATGCTTCGCGCAATTGCGATCGCGATGCGCTGGCGCCCATAGGGAGGCAGGATGGCGAGGTTGAAGGACAAGGTGTGCATCATTACCGGTGCCACCAGCGGTATCGGCAAGCGCACGGCGGAGATCTTTGCCGCCGAGGGCGCGAAGCTGGTGATTGCAGGGCGGCGCGAGGCCGAGGGCCGGGCGGTGGCGAAATCCATAGGCGCCGGCTGCGATTTCGTGCAAACCGACGTCACGGTGGAAGCGCAGATGCAGGCATTGATCGAATTCGCCTTGCGCAAGCACGGGCGCATCGACTGCCTGTTCAACAACGCCGGCGGGCCGGCGCCGGTGGGCGGCATCGAAACCATCCCGGTCGAGGGTTTCGATGCGGCGATGGCGGTGCTGCTGCGCTCGGTGATGCTGGGCATGAAACATGTGGCGCCGGTGATGCAGCGGCAGCGCTCGGGCAGCATCATCAACAACGGTTCGGTGGCGGCGCATCGCGCCGGCCTGTCCTCGTCCATGATCTATTCGGCGGCCAAGGCGGCGGTGGTGCAGCTGACGCGCTGCGTCGCGATGCAACTGGGCGAGGCGTGCGTGCGGGTAAATTCGATTTCCCCGGGCGGCATTGCCACCGGCATATTCGGCAAGGCGCTGGGCCTGAACACGGAAAAAGCGGAGCTGACGGCGGAAGCGGTCAAGGCCGGCCTCGCCAAAATGCAGCCGATCCCGCGCGCAGGGATCACCGACGACATCGCCCTGGCGGCGGTGTTCCTGGCCAGCGACGACTCGAGCTTTGTCAACGGGCACGATCTGGTCGTCGACGGCGGCGTGATCGGCGGGCGCTTATGGAGCCAGCACCAGGAAGGCCTGCGCGGCATGAAGCGCGCTTTCGGCATTGAAGGCTGATTGCCATATGGCTTTCTCTGCGGTAGATTCGGACAGTCAGAAACAAGGAGGTCAGTCATGAATGCCGGGTTAAAGGCGCTGTCGAGATGCTCGATCGCTGCGGTGGCGGTGCTTGCCGCGGCCGGATGTTCGCCCTCGGGCGTGAGTTACAGCAAGGATGTGCAACCGATATTGGCGAAGAACTGTTCCGAATGCCATGCGCCCGGCAAGGAAGGTTTCACAGCGAGCGGACTGGATGTCACGAGCTACCAGGCGCTGATGAAGGGCGGCAAGTTCGGGCAACTGATCAAGCCGGGAGACGCCTTGTCCAGCACGCTCAACATGCTGGTGGAAGGGCGCGCGCATGCTTCGCTGCGGATGCCGCATGGCCGGGAGAAACTCCCGGACAAGGACATCGAGATTCTCAAGGTCTGGGTGAACGAAGGCGCGAAGGACAATTAGGCGCCCGTCCCGGGGCGAGGGCCGGCCGGGACTGGTGGGAGCGTTAGCAGGCTGTTGAAAAGCGCTTCCCTGACACGAAAGTGCACGTCATCATGGCGCCCTCTCAGAGGGAAGCGTTTTTCAATAGCCCTGACTTGGGGAATCCAAAGGGGGCGTCGCCCCCTTTTTCAACACCCGGTTAGGCGCCGAAGGCGCCCGCGGCACGCAGCGCGTCGATTTCCGCGCTGCTTGATCCGAGCAACTCACGCAGCACAGCGGCAGTGTGTTCGCCCA
>JAKAIH010000072.1 GCA_021825225.1 Pseudomonadota bacterium | reverse complement strand
TGAGCCGCTCGATCTGCGCCAATGAGGCCTGCATCAGCTCGCGCGCGGACAACTCCTTGCGTCGGATGCGCTGCGCCAGTTCGCTTGCCGGGAGAAAGCAGAGTTCATCGCTCATACCGCATTTCCTCGCTTGATCCTGGTGAATTGTAGCCCCGAATCCCTGCATTTGCGGGCGCATGAACCGGCTCGATTCGCGGCCAGCCAGAGTTATTTCGGCGGCTCTTGCGCCAGTTCCACCAGCACGTCGCGCAGCCATTGCTGCGCCGGATCGCGCTCGTTGCGCTCGTGCCAGACCTCGCCCACGGTGAAGCCCGGGATGTCCAGCGGCGGCTCGAAAATGCGCAGCTTGTTGGCATAGCCGCGCGCGAGACGTTCGGGCAGGGAGCTGATCATGTCCGATCGCGCCACGATTTCGGGTACCAGCAGGTAATGCGGCACGGCCAGCCGCGCGCGGCGCTTGCGACCTAGCGCAGTGAGCGCCTCGTCGACGCGGGCGGTGTAGCCGCTGCCGCGCACCGACACCTGGATGTGCTCGAGGCTGCAGAATTTGTCCAGCGTCAGACGCGCGCCAATTCCCGGATGATTGCGCCGCACCACCGACACGATGCGTTCGGTGTAGAGCGGGCGCACGTGCAGTCCGGCCGCGGCGTTCTGCAGTCCGGTGATGCAAAGATCGACTTCGCCGCTTTCCATCTGTCTTGCCACCGATTGCAGATCCAGCGGCCTGACGATCAGGCGCACCCCCGGGGCTTTGTGCTCCAGGTAATCCACGAGTTTGGGCAGCAGCGTGTATTCGACGTAATCCGAGGCCGACAGCGTAAAGGTGTGCACTGCGGTGGCGGCATCGAATGCCGCACGCGGCTGGACGATGGCGTCGATCTCGTCCAGCACCTGCCTCACCGGGCCAAGCAGCTCCAGTGCCCGCGGCGTGGGCAGCATACCGCGGGCACTGCGCAACAGCAAAGGATCGCCGAACAGCAGTCGCAGGCGCGCCAGCAGCGCGCTCGCCGCCGGTTGCGACAAACGCAGGCGCAGCGCGGCGCGCGATACGCTGCGCTCCGCCAGCAGTGCGTCCAGCGCGACCAGCAGGTTGAGATCCACGTTTCTTATATCCATATGGCGGATATATTAAATCTAAAAAATCAATTAGACAAATAGTCAAACGATGTTTAGACTCATTCCATACAACGAACGCGAGCATGGCATGGACTTCGGCAGCGCCAAAGTACTTGCGGTTTACCTCGGCGCCAGCGCGCTTGCACTGGCGGTTTCGGTGAACCTGGCCTGCATGTTGGGTGGCCAGGCGATGGTGAGCTTCAGCGGAAGTTTTTTCCGCTAGGCGCCATACTGCGGCACAGATTTCGCGGGTCCTCCTCCTCTCCCCGCGGAGGCAGGGCAGCCGGTGACTACCGGCTGCCCTGCCGGTTTCTTCTTTTCATCTTCGACTCCGACTAGGACCAAGCAGGCAGGCGGCGCACGCGCGGCAGATCCTCCGGCCGGTCCACGTCCCATAGCGGCGCCAGTTCACGCCAGCGCCAGTTTCCGCGCGCAAGCCGCCTGCGTGTCTCCTGCATCACCGTCGCGGTGCCCCAGGCGATGTCCTCGAACAACCCGGCTGCAGGCCTGCGCGCGATACCGATGAGCACATAGCCGCCATCCTCAGCCGGGCCGAACACCGCATCGTCCCCGCCAGCCAGCGCAGCGGCGGCTGTGCGCAGATATTCCGGGGTCAACACCGGGCAGTCGCAGCCGATCAGCAACCCGGACGCGCCAAGTGCAAGTGCCGACTCAAGCGCGCGTGCCATGCGCGCTCCCAGATCGCCTTCGCCCTGCGAGCGCAGGCTGACATCCTGCTCCTTGGCGCAGGCCGCAAAAAACGGATCGTGCGGGTCTGGTGCACACCACAACTCCGGCGTGCCCAGGCCGGCCGCAACTGCCGTGCGCAGCGTGCGCGCTATCAGTTGCCGCTGCAACTGCGCCGCGCCGTTCGCGCCCAGGGCGGGAATCAGGCGCGTCTTCACCCGGCCCGGCGCGGGCGCCTTGGCGAAAACCATGAGTCGGCAGCTAATCGCCGTGCCTCGCATAGGCGCGCGCCAGGCGCGTCGGCGCAACGCCGCAGGCATACTGCAGCCGCAACCACCACATCAGCGCGATCGTACGCAGCACGCCGTGCCTCTCCCAGCGGCGCGCCGAAGTAAGGCAGCGCTGGCGCAGGCACAGCGGCGGCGAAACGCGGCGCAGCCGCGCGCTGATCGCGATGTCCTCCATCAACGCCTGGCGCGGATAGCCGCCCAGGGTTTCGAACACCCGGCGTTGCACGAAAATTCCCTGGTCGCCGGTGCATATGCGCGTCAGGCGCGAGCGCAGATTCATCATCGCCTCCACCAGCCGCAGCAGCGGGTGGGACCCGGCAATGCGTACATCGAAACGGCCCCAGGCGGCGCCGCAGACCAGGCCCTGCAGCACCAGGCGGTCGGCATCAGCGGGCAGGCGCGAGTCCGCGTGCAGGAACAGCAGCACTTCGCCTGAGGCGACGCACGCACCCGCGTTCATCTGTTCGGCGCGGCCGGCCGGCGCGCGAACGATGCGGTCGGCGCGTCCCCGGGCCAGGACCACGGTCGCATCGCGGGAGCCGCCGTCGGCCACGATGACTTCGTGGCCGCGCCGGCGCAACTCGGCCAGAGACTCCAGGGTGCCGACAATGCACGCGGCCTCGTTCAGCGTCGGGATGATGATGGACAGTCGGTTCACTTCGCGCGGACGCAGCGGGACGCCCTCGGGAATCGAATCCGGCTCACGCCGCCGGCGCGTCAGCCGGGACCCTGCCCGGAGCTCGCGCGCAGCGCAACCTGCGTCCACACGCGATCGATCACGGCGAGCACTTCGTCGGCATTCTGCAGGCGCTCCGCGGGATCCTTGGCCAGCATGCCGTCGAGCAGCACCTGGTAGTCGGTCAAGGCTTCCGGCAGCCGCGGCACCGGCGCGTTCACGTGCTGCGAGATCAGCTCGACGATGGAGTTGCCGTCATAGGGCCGCCGGTTCATGAGCATCTCGTAAAAAATGATGCCCAGGCTGTAGATGTCGGAGCGCTCGCTCGCCGGCCTGCCATTGGCCTGCTCCGGCGAGATGTAATAAGGCGTGCCGAAAATTTCGCCGTGCACGGTCCGCTCCATGTCTCCCGTGGAGCGCTTGGCGATGCCGAAATCGGCGAGCACCATGGTGCCGTCCGCGCGCAGCATCATGTTCGCCGGCTTGACGTCGCGGTGCACGATGCCGAGGCGATGAATCTCCGCCAGCGCCGCCGCCGCCTGCGCCAGCAGCGACAGCGCCTGGCGCGGGGTCAACCCCTGGGCGATGACATCCTTCAGGCTGCCGCCGGTGAAATACTCCATCGCGATATAGGCGTAGTCCTCGGTGAAGCCCTTGTCGTAGATCTTGACCACGTTGGTATGGTCGATATCGGAAATCAGCGCCGACTCCTGGATGAAGCGCTGCAGCAGCTGCTTGTCGTCGCCGGGCCGCGCGTTGAGGATTTTCAGCGCCACCTCTGCGCCGTCCGATTCGCGCTCGGCCAGAAACACGTTGGACATGCCGCCTTCGCCGATTTTGGACAGCACCTTGTAGCCCTTGACCTGCAGCGGCCGGCCCGCCGCCAGCGCCCGCGACAGGTCGCTGGTGATGATGCGCAGTGTTTCCGACAGCGCCGCTTTGGCCGCGCGCGCGGTCATTTGCGCATTCTCGGCCAGCGCCGCACGCAGCGAGGCCGGCACTTCGATCGGACCCTCTTCGTCGCCGGCGGCGGCACCGATGCCGGTGACTTCCACTGCCTCGATCGGCGCGTTGCGCCCGCGCAACTCAAGCAGCCGCGATTCGCCGGTGTTCACGAGATCCCCGGCCATGCTCACGGCCGCGATGCTCGCCACCAAGGGCCAGCCCAGTTCCTTGGTCTGGCCTTCCAGGCGCGAGGCCACATTGACGCTGTCGCCGACCACAGTCAGGTCCTCGGCCCCCGGCGGCCCGATGCGCACTTCCATCATGTCGCCGGTATGAATGCCCACGCCCGTTGCGAATTCGGGCAATCCCCCGAGATCGAAATGCTGCTTGAACCAGTCGCCGAATTTGTTGGCGGCGAGCACGATCCCCAGTCCGGCGCGGATGGCGCGGCGGGCGTGGTTGTCCTGGCCGTCCTCCGGACGCGCCTCGAACACCACCATGATGCCGTCGCCGATCAGCTTGGCGATGCGCCCGCCGTTGCGCACGATCGGCTGGCACACGGACTCGAAATAGGCGTTGAGCAGTTCGGCGATCTGGCCCGCGGTGAGGCGCTCGGAATAGGTGGTGAAATTGCGCACGTCGGCGAACAACACCGTGGCCACGGTCATCTTCCCGGTCATGCCCGCGGTTTCCGCGAACGCCAGCGGCCGCTCTGCTTCGCCGCCGCTCAGGTTCTGCCGGTACCAGCGCTTGAGCTCGTCATTTCCGGCGACCAGCCGCTCGGCCAGCGAGCGCGTGGCATTCTCGTATTTCTTCAGGCGCGAATTCACCGCTTCGATGAGTTCGTCGCGCGTAAACGGCTTATTGAGAAAGTCATCCGCGCCGAGGTTCATGCCGCGGCGCATGCTGGTCCTGTCGTTGAGCGCGGTCAGGAAAATTAACGGGGTATCGGCGAAGCGCGGATCGGCGCGCAAGGCTTCCAGCATGCCGAAGCCATCGAGCTCGGGCATCATCACATCGCTGACAATCAGGTCCGGCGCAAAGCTCTGCGCATGCTCGATACCGGCGCGGCCGTTCTCGGCCGAATCCAGCGAGTAGCCTTCGGCCTTCAGCATCAGCGTCAGGTTCAGGCGGATCGACGCTTCGTCTTCGACCACCAGGATCTTCTTCATCGCGGCTCCTGCGCGAGACAGCGCCGGATCGCGCTGCGCAGCTGCTCCAGGTCGAAAGGCTTGGCCAGCACTTCGCTCGCGCCGCGGCGCAGGCCAATCGCGCGCGCTTCCTCGCTCATTGCGGCGGAAAACAGCAGCACCGGAATACCGGCCAGCTGTGGGTCTGCGCGCACCGTCTCCAGCACGGCGTAGCCGCCCAAACGCGGCATGACGACGTCGCAGATGACAAGTTGCGGATGCTGCTGCCGTATCAGTGCGAGTCCCTGCTCGCCGTCGGCCGCCCAAGCGAGCTCATGCCCTTCGATGCGCATCAGCTGCCGCATGAACTCGAGATTCGACTGGTCGTCGTCAATGAGCAATACCTTCGCCATGATCAGGCCGCCCGCGGGCTCTGCGCCAGCGGCAGGCACACGCTGATGCGAGTGCCGGCGTCGACTTTGCTGTCGATGGAAATGGTGCCGCCGTGCAGCTCCACCGCTTTCTTCACAATCACCAGCCCGAGGCCTGTGCCTTGGCGATTGCCGACGTTGGAGGCGCGATGAAAGCTCTCGAACAGGCGCGCCTGGTCCTCGGGCGGTATGCCTATGCCCTGGTCGCCCACCTCGATCAGCGCCTGGCCGTCGCGCTCGGCCAGCAGCAGCGACACCGTGCTTCCGACTGGAGAATATTTCACCGCGTTGGAAAGCAGGTTGGTGAGGATGTGGCGCAGCAGCTTTTCGTCGAGATTCAGATTGTCGCGGTCGAACGGATGCTCGAATTGAATCACATGCTGCTTGGCCACGCCGCCGCGCAGTTCCTCCACGACCTTGTGGCACAAGTCGCGCAGATCCACCGGCTTCGGCTCGAACTGCAGCGCCCCCGCCTCGGCTTTGCCTATGATCAGCACATCCTCGATCATGGCGTTCATGCGCTTTACCGCGCCCTGTATGCCGTGCAGCATCTTCAGCCGGTCTTCGGCGGACAGGTTGTCGGAATAATGTTCCAGCAGTTCGGCCGAGGACAAGATCGTCGCCAGCGGCGTGCGCAGCTCGTGCGACGCGATGGAGACGAACTTGGACTTCATCTCGGACAGTTCTTTCTCGCGCTGCAGGGCGGCGAGCAGCTCCACCTCGGCGCGCTTGCGCTGGGTGATGTCGACGTTGGTGCCGGTCATGCGCAAGGCGCTGCCATCGGCGGCGCGCTCGACCACGCGGCCGCGGCTGAGCACCCAGACCCAATCGCCTCCGGCCATCTTCAGGCGGTGTTCGATGCGGTACAGCGGACGCAGGCCCTTGAGGCAGTCGTCCTGCGCCTGGCGCACTGCATCGATATCGTCCGGATGCACCAGCGACGCCATCTCGTCCAGCTTGAGGTAACGCTCGCGCGGCTCGTCGCCGGTCATCTGCGCCAGTGCCGCATCCAGGTAGAGGGTTCCGCGCCTTGCGTCCCACTCCCAGATCGAAATGGCCGACGATTGCATCGCCAGATCGAGCCGCTCCTTGGTCTGTTGCAGCGCCGCCTCGGCCAGCTTGCGTTCGGTGATGTCGCCGATGCCGATGATGATCCCATCCTGCGGCTTGGTCGCGTCGATCGCCCGGCTGTCGGTGAACACCCATACCGGCGTGCCGTTCTTCCTGCGCAACAACAGTTCGGCGGAATAATTTTCGCCTCGCGCGAGGAGCGCGTAGGCAGCACCGCCCGCCTGCATGAAATCTGCCTCCGACTGGAGCCAGACGCCGACAGGCTGACCGGCGATTTCATCGATCGCGTAACCGAGGATCTCGGCAAAGCGCTGGTTGCACTTGAGCACCGCACCCTGACTGACGAAAGCAATGCCTACGGCCGCGGTGTCGAAGATCAGCCGCTGTTCGGCCAGCGCCGCAGTCAGGGATTTCTCCGCGACGCGCAGCTTCTTCAACAACAGCGTGTTCTCGTGGCCGTATGCCAGCGTTTCGATCAGTGCGTAATGGTTGGACAGGTACAAGCCCAGCAGCACCGTCGCGAATACCAGCATCAGCAGCGCAGTGGAGGTATTGAGTCCGCCGCCGAATGTCAGCAGCATCGCCACCATGGGCGCGAGGATGGGCAGGATGAAGCTGGTGAAAGCCTTGGGGCTGGGCGCCAGCGACGGCGGCAGGCCCATGGCGACGCTGCTGATCAGGAACGTGATGGTGAGTTCCTGCAGGGAAGTCGGCGTATGGCCGATCAGCATCAGCGCCAGGCCCCAACCCGCGCCGACCAGCGCGCTCGCCAGGCAAAAATAATTTTCCCACTTCGCCGCGTCGTCAGCCGGCGGCTGGCGAAGGCGGTAGATCCGCGCCATGGCGTAGCGCACCATACTCGCCACGCCGAGCCAGATGAACCAGAGTACGATCAGATTGACGCCGATGTAGCCCCACATGGCAAATGCGGTGATACTCGCCGCCACGAGGATGATGGGCACGTCGGTGCCGGACAACCGGTACAGCATGGAAACGCGCTCGGGCAGGTACTCGAGCGACGACATAGAGGCCAGCCGACTGCGCAATTTCGCCAGTAAAGTCACCTTGGATCCTCTGTCAGTGCAGCTTGGAAGCCGTCCGCGCGATTGGTGCCGCGCGATTATTCTACTATGTCTACTATGATTCATCAGCTGTTGGGGCGTCGCACCGCGCAGCAAAGACCATATCACGGCGCCAGCGCGGGCACGGAACTGCGGGGCTTTGCGCTACAATTCGCGCGTTGACACTCGCCTGGACGCGCATGGGCCACCGGCTCACAAAAATCTATACCCGAACCGGCGACGCCGGCGAGACCGGCCTCGGCGACGGCTCGCGCGTGCCCAAGGACAGTTTGCGCGTGCACGCGCTGGGCGAAATCGACGAGTTGAATTCAGCCATCGGCCTGCTGCTCGCGGAAGAACTGCCTGAGGGCATGCGCGCGGCGCTTGCCGGAATTCAGCATGACCTGTTCGATCTGGGCGGTGAAGTCTGCATTCCCGGGCGTACCAGCATGAGCGAGCAGCAGGTGGCGCGACTGGAGACGCTGCTGGACGATTACAACCGGGAACTGCCGCCGTTGAAGGAGTTCATCCTGCCCGGCGGTACGCGTGCGGCCAGCCAGGCGCACCTCGCGCGCACCGTGTGCCGCCGCGCCGAGCGCGCCCTGGTATCGCTGGCGCGCACCGAAACCGTCGGAGCCGCGGCCGGAAAATATCTGAACCGCCTGTCCGATCTGCTGTTCGTTCTGGGTCGGACCCTGAATCGTGCCGGCGGCGGCAGCGACGTGCTGTGGCAGCCGCGCAAATCCGGAGAAAAATAGAAGCCGCGACCGGGTAGCGGCTTCAGCGTCGCCGAACGGCTGCGCTCAATCGACCCGGGCGCCGGATGCCTTCACCACCTTGGCGTATTTTGCCGCCTCGCTGCGGACAAAGGCGGCGAAATGCTCGGGCGTATTGTCAGCCGGCGGCTCGGTGCCCATTTTTTCCAGGCGCTCGCGCATATCTTTCGCGTTCAACGCGCGCACCACTTCCGCATTGAGTTTGGCCACGATTTCAGGCGGCGTCCCCGCAGGCACAAACAGGCCGAACCAGGTGGTGAGGTCGAAACCCGGCAGCCCCGACTCGGCAATGGTGGGCAAATCGGGTACGGCCGGCGAGCGCTTCAGCGTGGTCACCGCCAGCGCACGCAATTTACCCGCCTTGACGTTGGGCAGCGCGCTGGCCAGGTTGTCGAACATCAGCTGCACCTGGCCCGAGAGCAGGTCCGTCGTCGCCGGCGCTGCGCCCTTGTACGGGATATGCACCATTTTCACGCCGGCCATGGTATTGAACAACTCGCCGGCGAGATGGCCGGTGGAACCGGTCGAGCCCGAGGCAAAATTCAGGGAGCCCGGTTTGGCGCGCGCGAGTTCGATCAGTTCGCGTACGGACTTCGCCGGCACCGACGGATTCACCACCAGAATGTTCGGCACCTGCGCCACCAGTGCGACCGGCGCGAAATCCTTGATCGGATCGTAGGGAATCTTGCTGTACAGGACCGGGTTGATCGCATGCGTCGCGACCGCGCCCATCAGCAGCGTATAGCCGTCGGGGGCCGCTTTCGCCACCGCGTCTGCGCCTATGTTGCCGCCGGCGCCCGCACGGTTGTCGACGATCACCGGCTGCTTCCACGCCTCGGTCAGCTTTTGCCCGATCGCGCGCGCCATGATGTCCAGCGGTCCGCCCGCCGGATAAGGCACGACCAGGTGTATCGGCTTGGCCGGATAAGCCTGCGCGAACGCGCCCGTGTACCCCAGCGCCAGCACCAGCACGGCAACCGACTGCATTGCAAAACGGCTCCAACGTCTCACCATACTC
>JAKAIH010000071.1 GCA_021825225.1 Pseudomonadota bacterium | reverse complement strand
CTACGACAAGCGCCACGGCTACCGCGGCCCCGAGGGCTATATCGAACTGCCCGCGGAGGGCCAGCCGGACGAGATCATCGAGGAGGCGCTGGCCGAGGAATCCGACAGCGACGACCTGCTCGCGGCGGTGGTGCTCGATGCCAGTCCGAAGCAGGTGCGCGCCTACCTGCGCGGCGGGGAGGTGGCGACCATCACCGGCGACGGCCTCAAATTCGCGCAGAAAATGCTGGATGACAAGGCCCCCCCGAACAAGCGCATCCGGCGCGGCGCCCTGATCCGCATCCAGAAGGACGAAAAACACAACTGGCAGATCCTGCAATTGCCGGAGGCCGAGGCCGCGCTGATCGCCATCAGCCCGAACGACGGCAGGGTGCGCGCCCTGGTGGGCGGATTCGATTTCAACCGCAACAAGTTCAACCACGTCACCCAGGCCTGGCGCCAGCCCGGGTCCAGCTTCAAGCCTTTCATCTATTCGGCCGCGCTGGAGAAGGGCTTTACCCCGGCGACCATAGTCAACGACGCCCCGATCGTGGTCGATGCCGCCCAGACCGGCAGTCAAACCTGGGAGCCGCACAACTACGACGGCAAGTACGACGGCCCGATACGCCTGCGCGTGGGCCTGGCGAAATCGAAGAACATGGTCTCCATCCGCGTGCTGCAGGCGATAGGACCGCAATACGCGCAGGACTACATCACCCGCTTCGGCTTCGACGCGGACAAGCATCCTCCCTACCTCACCATGGCGCTGGGCGCCGGCTCGGTCACACCCTGGCAGATGGCGCGCGGCTACGCCGTATTCGCCAACGGCGGCTATCGCATCGAGCCTTATGTAGTACAGCGCATCGTCGACGACCGCGGCAATGTCCTTGCCCAGGCGCAGCCGCCGCGCGCGGGCGACGAGAGCCTGCGCGTGATCGACGCGCGCAATGCCTTTATCATGGACAGCATGCTGCACGACGTGGTGCGCTACGGCACGGCGGCGCGCGCAATGTCGCTCGGGCGCAAGGATCTGGCGGGCAAGACCGGCACCACCAACGACCTGGTCGACGCCTGGTTCGCCGGTTATCAGCCGACCCTGGTCGCGATCACCTGGGTAGGCTTCGATCAGCCGCACAAGCTCGGCAATAACGAGACCGGCGCCGTGGCCGCGCTGCCGATCTGGATGAATTACATGGGGAAGGCGCTCAAGGGCGTGGACGAAATGTTCCAGGCGGTCCCGGACGGCGTGGTCAGCGTAAACGTCAACCCCGATACCGGCCAGGTGGCCAGCGACGGCAAATTAAGCGAATACTTCTACCGCGAGAACGTACCGCCGGCGCAAAATCCGGCAGCGCCCGAGGCCGGCGCGAGCGCTCCCGCGCCAGCCAAGGCTGCGCCGAACTAAAGCGTTCGGCGCCGGCTCAGGCGCTGCCAGCCTGCAGATTCACCACCGCCCCCGACTGCTGACTGACACAGGCCGACAAGGCTGCGAACAACTCGCCGCCGTCCCGCGTATTGACCCAGCGCCCGCCGTCGCGGCGGAAGTGGTAGCCGCCCGATTTCGCCGCTACCCAGATTTCGCGCACGGCGGCCTGACTGTTGACGACGATCCTGCTGGCGTCGGCGAACTCGATCTCGAGCACGCCCGTACCCCTGAACTCGCAGTCGGCATCGATGCCGCTCGCCTCGATGCGGCTGTCGATTTCCCGCAGCGTCTGCTCGGCCATCCGCATGAACTCGCTCTCCTCCATCGATCTCGTGTCCGGTGCTCTCATGCTAAGATTTGCCCATGCGTGCCCTTGTCACCGCCATCCTGCTCTGTGTGCTGCTTCAGGCCTGCGGCTCCAAGGGTGCGCTCTATCTGCCGTCTGACCAGGACAGCGCGCAGCGGTCCAATAGTAGCAAACAAAAATAGGCGCCATGTTCGAGTTTCGCAACGGCTCGCTGCACGCTGAGTCGGTTCCGCTGGAAGCGGTCGCGCGCGAATTTGGCACGCCCTGCTACGTCTATTCGCGCGCCGCCCTCGCCGCAGCGCTGGCGCAGTTCCAGTCCGCCTGCGGCGGCCACGACGCGCTGGTGTGCTATGCGATGAAGGCGAACTCCAACCTCGCCATCCTCGACCTGTTCGCACGCACGGGCGCGGGTTTCGACATCGTCTCCGGCGGAGAACTCGCGCGCGTAATCGCCGCGGGCGGCGACCCGGGAAAGGTGATTTTCTCCGGCGTGGGCAAGAGCGCAGCGGAGATGCGCTACGCGCTGAAGAGCGGCATCCTGTGCTTCAACGTGGAGTCGGCCGCAGAACTCACCCGGCTGGCCGCCGTTGCGGGCGAAATGGGCAGGCGCGCCCCGGTCTCGTTCCGGGTCAATCCCGACGTCGACGCCCGCACCCACCCTTACATTTCCACCGGACTGAAGGAAAACAAGTTCGGCGTCGAATTCGGCGCCGCGCTCGAGTTGTACCGCGCGGCGACGCGCATGCCGCAGATCGAAGTCGTCGGCATCGACTGCCACATCGGCTCCAGTTTGATCGAGTATGCCCCGCTGCTGGAAGCGCTCGATAAAATGCTCGGGCTCGTCGATGCCCTTGCGGCCGAAGGCATCCGCTTGCGCCACCTCGATCTGGGCGGCGGGCTGGGCATTCGTTACCGCGACGAATCGCCGCCCGACGTGGCCGCCTACATACGCGGGGTGTTTGCGCGCGTGGGCGGGCGCAAGCTCAAGCTGCTGTTCGAGCCGGGGCGCAGCCTGGTGGGCAACGCCGGCCTGCTGCTTACCCGCATCGAATACCTCAAACCCGGAGCGGCGCGCAATTTCGCCGTGGTCGACGCCGCGATGAACGACCTGATCCGCCCGGCCCTGTACGAGGCCTGGCACAACATCGTTGCGGTCCGAAATAGCGGCGTATCGGGCGCCGTTTACGACGTGGTCGGGCCAGTTTGCGAAAGCGCGGACTTCCTCGGCAAGGAGCGCGAGCTCGCCGTAAGCGAGGGCGATTTGCTGGCGGTAATGTCGGCCGGAGCCTACGCGATGTGCATGAGTTCCAACTACAACAGCCGGCCGCGCGCGGCCGAAGTCATGGTGGACGGGGAAAAGACCCATCTGATTCGGGAACGCGAACGCACCGAGTCGCTTTTTGCCTTGGAGCACCTTTTGCTTTAGATTGCCCAAACTGCATACCACCCCGGACCATCTCAGCGCACCGTATATTGCAGCGCGTTCGCCATATCCGAGCGAGAGCATCGACGGCCGCCGGCAAGGGGGGCTCCCGACCGGAGTGCGCCGCCGCGGCCACGGACTCATCGCAACGTAAATCCAACTCATGATTTTCGAGACGCCAGTGACCAAGCCAAAGACGTTGATACTTTTAGCGATCGCCGGCATCGTCGCCGTCGCGGGTACCTTGCTCGCCTACCGCGGGGCCGAGATTCGCGCGCAGGACGCGGCGCCCGCGAAGGGCGCTCCTGCGATGCCCGTCTCGGTCGCGACGGCCGAGCTACGGACCGTCCCGGTGAATATCCAGGCGATCGGCAATGTCGAGGCCTATTCCACCGTAGCGCTCAAGGCGCGCGTGGACGGGCAGATCGTCGGGGTCAATTTCAAGGAAGGGCAGGAGGTAAAAAAGGGAGCGGCGCTGTTCAAAATCGACTCGCGTCCATTCGAGGCGACGCTGCGCCAGGCGCAAGCCAATCTGATGCGCGATACCGCACAAAAAGAGCAGGCGCGTTCGCAGGAGCGGCGCTACCAGGAGTTGCTGCAGAAGAACTTCGTTTCCAAGGAAGCCTACGCGCAGATCCGCACCAATGCCGACACCGCCGAAGCCGTCGCGCTCGCGAGCAAGGCTGCGTTCGATAACGCGAAACTGCAGCTCGAATATTGCACCATCAGCTCGCCCATTGACGGCTTTGTCGGCAAGGTGATGCTGCAGATGGGTAACATGGTGAAGGCCAACGACACCAGCCCGCTGGTGATCATCAACCAGGTGAGGCCGATCTACGTCAACTTTGCCGTGCCTGAGCAGAAGCTGTCCGCGATCCGCGGCTACATGGCAAAAGCTACGCTGCCGGTCGAGGCGCTGTCGCCCAACTCGGCCAAGGCTCCCGCGCAGGGTGCGCTGAGTTTTGTCGACAATGCAGTCGACGCCACGACCGGAACCATCAAGCTGAAAGCGGTGTTCCCGAACAAGGATAACGGGCTGTGGCCGGGCCAGTTCGTCAGCACCAGCCTGAAGCTCTTCGAGCAGAAGGATGCGCTGGTCGTACCGGCTCAGGCGGTGCAGACCGGGCCCAACGGCCAATATGTGTACGTGGTCAAGCCGGACATGACTGTGGAAATGCGCAAGGTCGAACTCGATCGCAACGACGGCGCCGACGCCGTCATCGCCACAGGCCTGCGCAACGGCGAGCGGGTCGTGGTCACCGGACAGCTGCGCCTCGCACCGGGAACCAGGGTGATCGTCGCCAAAGCGCAAGCCGCCAAGTCATGAACCTGGCTGCATTGTTCGTCCGGCGCCCGGTCATGACCGTGCTGGTGATGGCAGGCGTCCTGATCTTCGGTCTTGCGGGTTACTTCCGGCTTCCGGTCAGCACGCTGCCCAACGTCGACTTCCCCACCATCCAGGTCAGCGCCGAACTGCCCGGGGCGAGCCCCGAAACCATGGCCTCCGCCGTGGCCACGGTGCTGGAGAAGCAATTCTCGACTATCGCCGGCATCGATTCGATGACCTCGGTCAGCGGGCAGGGTACCTCGCAGATAACGATCCAATTCTCCCTCGACCGCGCCATCGACGCCGCAGCCCAGGACGTGAGCTCGGCGATCGCCGGGGCGGCGCGTCTGCTGCCCCCGGCCATGAGCACGCCGCCGTCCTTCCGCAAGGTCAATCCGGCGGATTTCCCGATCTACTTCCTCGCGCTTACTTCCGACACGCTGCCCCTGTCCACGGTGGACGAGTACGCCGAAACCTTCCTCGCACAGCGCATCTCCACCATCAGCGGTGTCGCCCAGGTGATGGTGTTCGGCCAGCAGAAATACGCAGTACGGGTGCAGCTTGACCCGAACGCGCTCGCCGCGCGCGGCATCGGCATCAACGAGGTGCAGCAAGCGGTGGCGCAGGCCAACGTCAACCTGCCCACCGGCACGCTCTACGGCAAGCAGCGCATGTTCGCAGTGCAGGCCACCGGGCAACTGCACGATGCGGCTGCGTTCCGCCCCATCATCGTCGCCTACCGCAACGGCGCGCCGGTGCGCCTGGGCGAACTCGGCCGCGTGATCGACAGCGTGCAGACCGACAAGGTCGCCGCATGGTTCAAGAACCAGCGCGGCATCGTGCTTGCGATCCAGCGCCAGCCCGGCGTCAACACCATCGAGGTAGTCGACTCGATCAAAAGGCTGCTGCCCACGTTCCGCGCCGAAGTGCCGGCCGGCATCGACATCAGCGTGCTCTACGACCGCTCGGTCTCCATTCGCCACTCGGTCGAGGACGTGCAGTTCACGCTGCTGCTCGCGCTGGTTCTGGTGGTGACGGTGATCTTCGTCTTCCTGCGCAACATCCCGGCGACCATCATCCCCAGCTTCGCCCTGCCCTTGTCGATCATCGGCACGTTTTCGGCGATGTACCTGTTCGGCTACAGCCTGGACAACATCTCGCTGATGGCGCTGACGCTCTCGGTCGGCTTCGTCGTGGACGATGCCATCGTCATGCTGGAGAACATCTCACGCCACATGGAAATGGGCAAGAGCGCGATGCAGGCGACCCTGGACGGCTCGAAAGAGGTTTCCTTCACCATCCTGTCGATGACGATTTCGCTGATCGCGGTATTCATCCCGGTGCTGTTCATGGGCGGCATTCTCGGGCGCGTGCTGCACGAATTTGCGGTCGTCATCATGGTCGCGGTGCTGATCTCGGGTTTCGTCTCGCTCACGCTCACACCGATGATGTGCAGCCGTATCCTCAAACCGCACACGCGGCAGAAGCACGGCCGGGCGTTCATGCTGAGCGAACGCGCGTTCGAAGCGCTCAAGGGCGGCTATGCCGCCAGCCTGCAGTGGGTGCTGCGCCGCGCACGGCTGACCATGGTGGTGTTCCTCGGCATCGTGATCGCCACCGGATTCCTGTTCGCCAAAATGCCCAAAGGCTTTCTGCCGAGCGACGACAGCGGGCAGCTGTACTGCTTCACCGAGGCGCAGCAGGACATCTCGTTCGAAGCCATGGCGGCCTTGCAGCGCCAGGTGGCGGAGATCATCCGCCAGGATCCCAACGTGGAAGCGCTGATGGCATCGATAGGCGCGACCAGCTTCAACCCGTCGCTCAACGTGGGCCGGATCACCATCGCGCTGAAGCCGCTCTCGCAGCGCAAGCCGGCGGACGAAGTGCTGCGCGAACTGCGGCCCAAGGTCGCCAACATTCTCGGCATCAAAGTGTTCCTGCAGAATGTGCCGGCCATCCGCGTCGGCGGGCAGCTCACCAAGTCCCCCTATCAGTATGTGGTCCAGAGCGCGAGCACGGCGGAACTGTATCACTGGGCGCCGCTGGTCGAAGCCCGGCTGAAGACGCTGCCGACGCTGGTGGACGTGTCGAGCGATCTGCAGATCGCCCGCCCGCAGGTGACCGTGAATATCGACCGCGAAAAGGCCTCCGCGCTCGGCGTTTCGGCGCAGCAGATCGAGGCGGCGCTCGCCAACGCCTACGGCGCCCAGCAAGTGTCCACCATTTACACCGCGACCAACCAATACTGGGTGATCCTGGAGCTCGAACCGCGCTACCAGACCGACCCTGCGGCGCTGGGACTGCTCTATGTGCGCTCCTCGACCGGAGCGCTGGTGCCGCTCAATTCGCTGGCGAAGCTCAGCTACGGCGTCGGGCCGCTCGCGATCAGCCACCTCGGTCAATTGCCCTCGGTAACCATGTCCTACGATCTGCGCCCCGGCGTATCGCTGTCGCAAGCGATCACCGAGATCAACGGCGCGATGCACGAACTGCGGGTGCCGGCCACGCTCAATACCTCCTTCCAAGGGACGGCGCAGGCGTTCCAGGCCTCGCTCAAAGGCATGGGCCTGCTGCTGCTGCTCGCCGTGCTGGTGATCTACCTCGTGCTGGGGATACTGTACGAGAGTTTCATCCATCCCCTGACCATCCTCTCGGGTTTGCCGACCGCAGCCCTGGGCGCGCTTGTGACGCTGCTCGCTTTCGGCATCGAACTGAACATGTATGCGTTCGTCGGCATGATCATGCTGATCGGCATCGTCAAGAAGAACGCGATCATGATGATCGACTTCGCCATCGAAGCGCAGAGGAAGGAGGGCAAGAGTCCGGCCGATGCGATCTACGAGGCCTGCATCGTGCGCTTCCGGCCGATCATGATGACCACCATGGCGGCATTGATGGGCAGCCTGCCGATCGCCATGGCCATAGGCGCCGGCGGCGATGCGCGCAAGCCCCTGGGCCTTGCGGTAGTCGGCGGCCTGTTGGTGTCGCAGGTGCTGACGCTGTACATCACGCCGGTGATTTACATCTATTTCGAGCGCCTGCAGCAATGGTTCGCACGGCGGCGCGACGCGCTCGGCGCAGTGGATCAAACCTGAATCGCGATGGTCCGCGCAGGTAGCGCGCGGCTTGCCTAGGAATTGAGCTGGCGGTAGACCGCGGTGGCAACGGTCAGCAGGCGCGCGCGGTCCATCTCCGCCGACAGCGCGTAGCCGAGCGTGCCGTCGATCCAGTAGAACACGGCAATCTTGTCCTCCTGGCTGAAGCGAAATGCGGTGTCGCGCGGCTCGCTGTCCCGGCGGGAGACGTACAGCGTGATGCGCTGGCCCTTGGAGTCCTGATACATGAACTGCGCCACCGGTCCCTTGCCTCCCGGCAACAGCCTCCCGCCTACCAGGTCGAAACCTTGCTGCGTCAATACCGGCACCTTGAGCTGGTGTCCCAGGCGTTTGGACAGCCATTTCACCAGGTGGTCCTGTTGTTCCGCGCCGACTTCCACCGGGTGGCGCACTTCCGGCGCATACACGGCGTAAGCCACTGCGGCGCGGTGCGGCAACGCCACCGCCTCGAACGAGCGCTCGCCTTGATAGGCGCGCATCATCCAGCCCAGGCCGAAGCTCAGTCCCAGCGCCCCGGCGGCAACGGCGTAATACGGCCAGCGCCCGCGCGGCGCGCGCGCCGCAAGCATTCGCTGCGGCACCGGCTCATTCAGCACCGGGTTGTACAGCGCGCGCAGCGCCTCGTTCTGTTCGCGCCACGCGCGCACGTTCTCGGCCGCCGGCGCGTTGTGCGCGAGGTGGGCTTCGACCCGCAGACGGCGCGTTTCGTCCAACTGCCCGTCGGCATAAGCATGCAGGTCGGATTCAGTGATGTTGCTCATTTCACCAGTTTGAGGTTGGTTGCGGGGGTCGTGCCCGACATCAGGGCGCGCAGCCGCTCGCGCCCGCGCGACAGGCGGGACATTACGGTACCGACCGGAACATCCAGCGCCTGGCTCGCTTCGGCATAGCTCAGCTGTTCCAGACCCACCAGCAGCAGCACTTCGCGCTGCTCCGCCGGCAAACGCCGGAGAGCGGCGTCGAGGTCGCGCAGCTCCAGCGGGTCTGCTCCCGGCGCGCCCTCCAGCCCGGCCTCCGCGGCCTCGTCCAGCGCAAGTTCGCGCCGCTGCTTCAGTTGGTTGACGAACACGTTGTGCATGATGGCGAACATCCAGGCGCGCATGTCGCTGCCGCGGCGCCACAGATGGAACTTGGCGAGCGCGCGCTCGAGCGTATCCTGCACCAGGTCATCGGCCCGATGGCTGTCCCCCGCCAGCGCGCGCGCATAGCGCCGCAGGCGGGGGATATGCGCCGCGATTTCCGCGCTGTCCATCAGCACATCATAGCAACGCCGCCGTTACTGCGTGGCCACGTGCCAGACTTTGTTGAAGCCGTCGCCGCTCTTGTCGCCGGGCTTGTGATCCTTGACCCAGAGGTAGAGCGGTTTGCCCCTGTAGGCCCATTGTCTGGAACCGTCGTCGCGCGCGAGCACGGACCAGTCGCCCGAGGCCTGATCGTATGCACCGGCATGCAGCGGCGGCCAGTTCACCGCGCACGGCCCGTTGCACGCGCTCTTGCCGCTGCCGGCCACGTCCTTGTCGAACGTATACAGGGTCATGCCGGCACTGTTGACCAGCATCCCGCTTTCGACCTTCGCCGCCATCGGCATTCCGCCCATGCTGGCGCAGGCGCCCAGCAGTGTCATTACCACTGCT
>JAKAIH010000070.1 GCA_021825225.1 Pseudomonadota bacterium | reverse complement strand
CTGTGCGAGAACAATGACAAGTTCGCGATCGACAGGCAACTCCCCGAAATCAACGCCGGCGATCTGCTCGTCATCCACGACGCCGGTGCCCACGGCTTCGCCATGGGCTTTCAATACAACGGCAAGCTGCGTTCCGCCGAGCTGCTGTTGCGGGAAGACGGCTCCGTCATGCAGATTCGGCGCGCGGAAACATTAGACGATTACTTCGCAACTTTGGATTTTTCAAAACTGTAGGCCTTGGGAATGGCACTGAAGGTATTCCCAGGCGTATTCACGTTTTTGTTTGCACCGCCTTCATCGGCGCCTCGTTCACGCTCAACTGGAATACGTCGGGCCGGCTGTAGTGTCCAGTGACGTCGAAGTCGAACTTGCCGCGGCCGATGTCCTTGAGGTCGAGGTCCGCCGTCAGGATGGTCTCGCTGCCGAAGTGCGGACCGGCCAGCACCTGGCCCAGGGGATTGATAATGGCGCTGCCGCCGCGCATCAGCACCGCTTCGGGGGTATCGCCGAGCGACACGCGCACCGTGTCGGGGAAGTCTTTCTTGCGGATGAACTGGCAGGCGGTCAGGACGAAGCAGCGCCCTTCGAGCGCGATGTGCTGCATGGATGCGATCCAGGTATCGCGGTCGTCCGCGGTCGGTGCGCAATACAGCGCGACGTTCTTCGAGTACATGGCCATGCGCAGCATCGGCATGTAGTTTTCCCAGCAGATGACCGAACCGATGCGGCCGTAGGGGCTGTCGACCACCGTCAGCGTCGAGCCGTCGCCGAAGCCCCAGATTACGCGCTCCATCACCGTCGGCATCAGTTTGCGATGCTTGCCCAAGAGGGCCCCGTCCGGACCGAAGAACAGCACCGTGCAATGACAGGTGCCGCCATCGCGCTCGATCACGCCGATGACGACGTAAGCCCCATGTGCCGCAGCAGCCTCGCCCAGGCGTAGCGTCTGCGGACCGGGAACCTCGATTGCCGACTCCAGATAAAGACGGAATTCCTCGCGCCCTGCCGGGTCGCGCGCACCCACGACCAGGCCGTAGTTGACTCCCTTGGGATAGCCGGGGATGAAGGCTTCGGGAAAGACGATCAGCTTGGCGCCGAGGCCGGTAGCCTCGCCGATCAGCGCTATGGCTTTGTCCACGCAGGCTTCGGTATCGAAGGGCACGGCGCCGGCCTGGACTACCGCCACGCGCACGCTGGTCTCTTGTTTTGACATGATATGTTCTCCTCAGTTTGGAGGATTGTATCCCTGGCGCAGCAGGCCGCGCGCTGCGAGATTGCGCATCAACGCACCGATGCCGAAGGTCCAGGGCGGCGCCAGATCGGAAGTGGTGACGCGGTTGACCAGGCGGCCGAGTCCAGGCGTCGAAATGCTCACCAGGTCGCCGAGCTTGTGGGTGAAGCCCATGCCGGGCGCGCCCCGGTCCTTGACCGGCGCGAACATGGTGCCGAGGAACAGCACGAAGCCGTCCGGATACTGGTGATGCTGCCCCCAGGCGTGGGTGACGATGTCCAGGGGGTCGCGGCTGATCTTGCTCATCGGGCTTGAGCCCTCGAGCACGAAGCCGTCGGTTCCCGCGATTTCGAGCGCGAGTTCGGCACGGCGCACGTCCTCGATGCCGAAGCGCTCGTCGAACAGGCGGATGAACGGGCCGATCGCGCAGGACGCGTTGTTGTCCTTGGATTTGCCCAGCAGCAGCGCGCTGCGGCCTTCGAAGTCGCGCAGGTTGACGTCGTTGCCGAGCGTGGCGCCGACGGTTTCGCCCGCGGCGGTGACCGCAAGCACGATTTCAGGTTCCGGGTTGTTCCAGGAGGATTTCGGATGCAGGCCGACTTCCGCGCCCGGACCGACTGCAGACATCACCTGCGACTTGGTGAAGATTTCCGCATCCGGCCCGATGCCGACCTCCAGATACTGCGACCACGCGCCCTGCGCCACCAGCACGCGCTTGATTTCGTCGGCCTCGCGCGAGCCTGGTTTCACCGTTGCGAGATTGTCGCCGATGATGCGCATCACCTGAACTCGTATCGCCTCGGCTTTGGCGGTATCACCGCGCGCCTGCTCCTCGATCACGCGCTCCAGCAGGCTTTGCACGAAGGTGACCCCGCTCGCCTTGATCGGCTGCAGGTCGATGGGCGCGAGCAGCGCGGGTCTCTCGGCATTTCTGCCGTCGCCGCTGTTGGCGAGCAGCGCTTCGATCCTGCCGATGACCGTGCCTGGCGCGGCGCGCGCGATGGCGACGCGGTCCGGGCGCGCCAGCAGCTGGCTCATGGTCGGCTCCACTGCGGCGAGATCGACGACTTCACCATTGGGGCGCAGCGCGACAGGCGAGGGGCCGGCAGGATCGCCCGGCAGCCAGGCGCGGCCGAGCAGGGTGGCCTCGCGCCAGTCGGAGGGCAGACAATCCAGGGTAAGCAATTCGTTGAGCGTTTTCATAGCAGATCCTCACGGTGCAGCATGAACACATAATCTTCGCCGGCGCTGGTATCGAGCCAGGTGAAGGGGAGGCGCGGATAAGCCTTTTCCAGCGCCGCGCGGTTATGGCCGATTTCGACGACGAGCAAGCCCCCGGGATTCAAATGGGCGGCGGCCTGCGCCAGCATGCGCCGCACCAGCGCGAGTCCATCGCGCCCGCCGGCGAGCGCGAGTCGCGGCTCGCGCCGGTATTCGCGCGGCAGCGCGCGCATGGCGGCGGCGTCGACGTAGGGCGGGTTGGACAGAATCAGGTCGTAACGGCGCCCAGCCAGCCGATCGAACAGGTCGGTCTGCACCAGATGCACGCGCTTGCCCAATGCGTAAGCTCTCACGTTTCTGCGCGCCACCTGCAGCGCTTCGGGCGAAAGATCGGCAGCGTCTATGCGCGCCTCGGGGAAAGCGTGCGCGGCAAGCACCGCCAGACAGCCCGAGCCGGTGCACAGGTCGAGCATGCGGTGCACACGCAGCGCGTCGCTTACCCAGGGTGCGAGTCCGCTGCGCAGCAGTTCGGCGATGAAGGAGCGCGGCACGATGACACGCTCGTCGACGTAGAATTTGAATTTCCCCAGCCAGGCTTCGCGTGTCAGATAGGCTGCCGGAGTGCGCTCGCGCACGCGCCGGCGCAGGATCGCGCGCACCGCCTCGAGTTCGCCCGGGCTCAGTTCCCGCTCGAGCACGGAATCGAGCTCGCCCAGGGGCAATCCGAGCGTATGCAGGATGAGATAAACCGCCTCGTCGCGTGCGTTGTGGGTTCCGTGCCCAAAGAAAAGGCCGGCGCGCCTGAACTGCGCGACCGCCTCGCGCAAGACCGCGTGCAGCTTCACCGGGGGCTCGCGCTCCGTGCTCAGGCGGGCAGCAGCAGGCGCTCCAGCACCTGCCGGTAAATGGACTTGAGCGCATCGAGCGCATCGATTTCGATGTGCTCGTTGAGCTTGTGGATGGAGGCATTGACCGGGCCGAGTTCGAGCACCTGGGGGCAGATGTCGATGATGAAGCGGCCGTCGGAGGTGCCGCCGGTGGTGGACAATTCGGGCTCGATCCCGGTCACGGCGCGCACTGCAGCGCGCACCGCACTGGTCAGCTCGCCTTCCGCGGTGAGGAACGGTGCCGCCGCATGCAGCCAGTCGAGCGAGTAGTCCAGGCCGTGCCGGTCGAGAACGGCATGCACGCGCTGCTTCAGATTATCGACTGTGCTCGCCGTGGAGTAGCGGAAATTGAACTGCACCTCCAGGCTGTTCGGCGTGACATTGGTCGCGCCGGCGCCACCGTGGATATTGGAAATCTGCCAGCTGGTGGGCGGAAAAAATTCATTGCCGCGATCCCATTCGATCGCTGCCAACTCGGCCAGGGCCGGCGCGAACAGGAGGACGGGGTTTTTCACCTGCTGCGGATACGCGACATGACCCTGCACGCCTTTGACCGTGAGCGTTCCGGAAAGCGAACCGCGCCTGCCGTTCTTGATCGTATCGCCGAGACGGTCCACGGCCGTAGGCTCGCCGACGATGCAGTAGTCGAGCAATTCCTGACGGGCTTTGAGCCTTTCCACCACCCTGACCGTGCCGTCCACGGCGACACCTTCTTCGTCCGAGGTGAGCAGTAGAGCGATCGAACCCTGATGCTGCGGATGGGCCGCGACGAATTCCTCGGTGGCGCAGACGAAGGCCGCGATGGAAGACTTCATGTCGCCAGCGCCGCGCCCGTACAACTTGCCCTCGCGCAAACTCGGCACGAAGGGATCGGAAAGCCATTGGTCCAGCGGGCCGGTGGGTACCACATCGGTATGGCCGGCGAAGCACAGCAGCGGTTTGGCCTGGCCGCGGCGCGCCCAGAGATTGCTGACTTCGCCACTGCGCACGTTCTCCAGCGCGAAGCCCAGCGGTTTGAGGCGCCGGCCGATGAGTTCCTGGCAGCCGGCGTCTTCCGGCGTGATCGAGCGCAGCCCGATCAATTGCCGGGCAAGTTCCAGTGTGGCTGAGCTCATGATTTCCCGAATAAGCGTGAATAGGCGTCGGCGTCGAAGCCCAGGTGCAGCTTGCCGTCCAGGTCGATGACGGGTCGCTTGATGACGCTGGGCTGGTCCAGCATTAGCGCGCTCGCCGCCGCGGCCGACGTGACGCCGTTGCGCCGCGCCTCCGGCAACCGCTTCCAGGTGGTGCCCCGGCGATTGACGAGCTCCGTCCATTCGAGCTGCTTCAGCCAGCCGGCAAGCAAGACTGGCGTGACGCCATGCTGTTTGAAATCGTGGAATCCGGCTTCAACGCCGCGCTGCGCCAGCCAGTTCCGGGCGGCCCTGACTTTGTCGCAATTGGCGATGCCGTAAAGCGTAACTCGCACTATTGCGTTTTCTCGTCGGCGAGAATCTTGAATTCGCTGAAGGAGGTCGTGGTCTCAAACGGATCGGACGCCTTCTCCGGTTTCTTCTGCCCGGCCGCGGCGGCCGTCGCGGCGCCCCCGTCGCCTTCGGACTGGTTCATCAGCCACATGAGGTTGGTGGCGGAATCGGCGTTGCCCAGTGCCTCTTCCTTGCTGATCAGGCCGTCCTTGTACATCTTGAACAGGGCCTGCTCGAACGTCTGCGAGCCCGGCGTCATGCTCTTTTCCATCGCATCCTTGATTTCGCTGATTTCGCCCTTGTCGATCAGTTCGGCGGTGTAACGCGTGTTGAGCAGCACTTCCACCGCGGCCGAGCGCCCGCCCTTGAGGTTCTTGATCAAGCGCTGCGAGATCACCGCCTTGAGTGTCGCCGCCAGATCCTGCAGCAGGGAAGGCCGGTTTTCCAGCGGATAGAAGCTGATGATGCGGTTCATCGCATGGTAGCTGTTGTTGGCGTGCAGCGTGGCCAGGCACAAATGGCCGGACTGGGCGTAGGCGATGGCCGCCGCCATGGTGTCCTTGTCGCGGATTTCACCGATCAGGATGCAATCGGGCGCCTGGCGCAGCGCGTTCTTCAGCGCGATTTTGAAATCCAGGGTGTCGGTGCCGACTTCGCGCTGGTTGACGATGCATTTCTTGTTGGTGAATATGAATTCCACCGGATCTTCCAGCGTCAGGATATGGCCGGATTTGGCGCCGTTGCGCAGATCGAGCATGGCGGCAAGCGTGGTCGATTTGCCGGAGCCGGTCGCGCCGACCATCAGTATCAGGCCGCGCTTTTCCATGATCACTTCCTTCAGCACCGGCGGCACGCCCAGGGTGTCGATGTTTGGCACCTCGCCCGGGATGTAGCGCACCACCACGGCCGGCGTGGTTTTCTGGCGAAAGGCGCTGATGCGAAAGCTGCCGATTCCGGGCATGGGAAACGCGGTATTGAGTTCCAGCGTGTCCTCGAATTCCTTTTTCTGCTTGTCGGTGAGAACCTCGTACAGCAGGTTGGTGATGTTGGCGGCATCCATCACCTGTTGGTTGATCGGCATCGCAGTGCCGTTGATCTTGATGTTGATGGGCGAGCCGACCGAAAGGAAGATGTCGGAAGCTTTTTTTTCCGCCATCAGCTGGAACAGACGTTTCATTGCAGACATAGTCTTTCTCCCTTTAACGGCCCGCGACAGCCCGGTGGGCGGAGGGGTTCCGCCCTAGTTTGGCGCTGGCGGTCCCAGCATTCGCTTCGGAGCAGTTCGTTGATCCTGTCGTCGCCCGGATGCCAGGATCAGGGCGTTGACGATGACCCCGCAGTACAGGCTGCATTTTCCATCAGCCGAAGGCAGATTGCCAGACACCAGCACCGATCCGGCCGGCCCCCGGCCGTAGATTACTTCGCCGGTTTTGCAGTTGTTTGTGTATCTCCGTGCTCTGACCGATGAACATGCACATCGACATCAGGGATTTCTCCATTTCTTGTTGGTGTTTCGCACTTCTTCAATTTGTGCTGGATGACGGCTCGAAACGCTGCAGATCGACGGTCGGCTGGGGCTTCCAGCCGCGCTTGCGATGCTCGGCCACCACCGTGGTGAAAATGC
The DNA here is from genome assembly GCA_021825225.1 of Pseudomonadota bacterium. Classification (GTDB taxonomy): domain Bacteria; phylum Pseudomonadota; class Gammaproteobacteria; order Burkholderiales; family SG8-39; genus 2-12-FULL-64-23. The sequence goes on along the minus strand of JAKAIH010000070.1, from coordinate 2,820 downwards.
CGCCGCGCACATGGAATTTCGCGCTCAAGCGCATGAAGCGCGGCCGCGTGGCGCCGACCAGATCGTCGAGGATGCGGTTGGTGACGGCCTCGTGGAACGCCCCCTGGTCGCGGAAAGACCAGATGTAGAGCTTGAGGCTCTTCAATTCCAGGCACTTGCGCTCCGGTATGTAGTCCAGCACCAGGCGCGCGAAATCAGGCTGGCCGGTAAGCGGACACAGGCAGGTGAACTCAGGAATTTCCATATGAATCAGATAATCGCGCTCTGGGCCGGGATTGTCGAAGGTGCTCGGTTTGTGGCTGGGTTTGGCGCGCATGCGAGGCTCGGAAAACAAAGTTAAGATGGTATTATATCGGTTGCCTATAACTCCGAAAAAATCCGGTCGAAAACCGGTTTTCTGAAAAAAATCCAGTGCGCCTTACTCAAATCAAGCTAGTCGGATTCAAATCCTTCGTCGATCCGACCTCCATCGCCGTACCGGGCCAGCTGGTCGGCATCGTCGGCCCGAACGGCTGCGGCAAGTCCAATGTGATCGATGCCGTGCGCTGGGTGCTGGGCGAATCCAAGGCCTCCGCGTTGCGCGGCGAATCGATGCAGGACGTCATATTCAACGGCTCGGCGCAGAGAAAACCGGTAGCCCGTGCCAGCGTCGAACTGACCTTCGACAACAGCCTGGGCAAGGCGGCCGGCCAGTGGTCGCAGTATGCGGAGATCGCGGTGAAGCGCGTGCTGACGCGCGAGGGCGAGTCGCTGTATTACATCAACAACAGCCATGTGCGCCGGCGCGACATCCAGGACATATTCATGGGCACCGGCCTGGGGCCGCGCGCCTACGCCATCATCGAACAGGGCATGATTGCGCGCATTATCGAGGCCAAGCCCGAAGATCTGCGCGTGTTCCTGGAAGAGGCGGCGGGCATTTCCAAGTACAAGGAACGGCGCCGCGAGACCGAGCACCGTCTGCACGACACGCGCGAGAATCTGGCGCGGGTGGCCGACATCCGCGAGGAACTGGCACTGCAGATCGACAAGCTCGACCAGCAGGCCCAGGTGGCGATGCAGTTCAAGGACCTGCAGGGCGACCTGCAGCGCAAGCAGAACCTGTTGTGGCTGCTGCGCAAGATCGAAGCCGATAATGAGGCGCAGCGCCATGCGCGCGAAATCGACAAGGCGGCGAACGAACTCGAAGCCGAAACCGCGCGCTTGCGCGAGATCGAGAAACGCCTGGAGGAAGTGCGCGGCGAGCACTACGAGGCGGGCGACGCGCTGAGCACCGCGCAAGGCGAGCTTTATGCCGCCAACGCGGAAGTGCAGCGCCTGGAAACGGAGATACGCTACATCGGCGAGAGCCGCAGCCGCCTGGAAAACCAGATTGCCCAGCTCAGCGCGCAAAGCGAGCAATGGCAGCAGCAGGCGTCCGAGTTGAGCGGCGCGCTCGCCATGTGGCAGGGGCGGCAGGGCGGCGCCGGACAAAGGCTGGAACAGGCGCGCGAGCGGGTGGCGGCAGAATCGACGAGGCTGCCCGAGGCCGATCAGGTTTTCCGCACCGCGCAGTCCGGATTGGCCGCGGAACGCGCCGCACTGGCGCAAACCGAACAGGCGCTGAAGATCGAGCAGACGCATATCAGCCATGCGGACAGGACCCTGCAGGGCCTGGATTTGCGGCAGGAGCGCCTGCTTGCGGAACACGAGGGATTGGACAAACCGGATGTCGCCGCGATCGAAGAGCAGCAGCAGCGGATCACCGAGTTGGCCGAAGAACTCGCGCACAAGGATGCCCAGCTGGCTGCCCAGCTCGAGCAGTTGCCGGATCTGGAAAACGCGCGCCGGACCGCCCAGGAAAAGCTCGACGCGCAGCAGCGCGAGCAAGCCGGTCTCGAGTCGCGCCTGGCGACCTTGAGGCAGGTGCAGGATCAGGTCGAGAGCAATGCACAGATCCACGAGTGGCTGACCAAACACCAGCTGGATTCGCTGCCGCGCCTATGGCAGCAGGTGCGGGTGGAGGCGGGATGGGAAACTGCGTTCGAGTCCGTGCTGCGGGAAAAGCTGCACGCCGTGGAAGTGGCGCAGCCGGAGCTGTTGCAGCGCATGCTGGAAGATGCGCCGCCGGCGAAATTGAGCGTGTATGCGGCGACGCAGGCAGCGTGGGAGGCGGCAGTGGAAGGCATGCGGCCTCTGGCCTCGCTGCTGGAGATCCACGACGAAGCCGTGCGCGGGGTCATGCAGGACTGGCTGCACGGGGTATACGCGGCGGAGAGCGCGCCCGGGGCCGAAGACAGGCTGGCATTGCCCCCCGGAGCCATCCTGGTAAGCCGCGAAGGACACCAGTTCTCGCGTTGCGCGGTCAGCTTCCACGCCCCGGATCCCGGGGATACGGGCATACTCGCGCGGCAGCGCGAAATCGAGGAGCTGGGCGCACAGTTGCGCGAGCGCGAAGAAGCGCTGCGCCAGACGCGCACCGAACAACATGTGGTCGAGGCTGCGCTGGGTGGGCATACCCGGCGCCTGGCGACCCTGCGGCAGGAAGCGGCCGCAGTAAAGCAGCAACTGCATGAACAGGAGATGGAAAGCCTCAGGCTTTCCCAAGGGCTGCAGCGTTTCCAGGAGCGCAGCCAGCAGATCCAGCTGGAACTGGACGAAATTGCGCATCAGCAGGAGGCCGAACGCGCCGGCCTGGCGGAAGCCGAGGCCAGCCTCGCCAGCCATCAGCAGATCATGGAAGCGGCGGCGGCGCAGGTTCAGGCTGCGGAGCAGGCCTACAAGTCAGCCGAGGAAGCATTGAATGCGCAACGGCAGGCGCTGCAGCAAGCCGAGCACGAC
>JAKAIH010000069.1 GCA_021825225.1 Pseudomonadota bacterium | reverse complement strand
CCGATCTTCCTGGGGTTACAGCAATGTGTACGAAATTTTCCCCTGCTACCGCCATCGCTACGCGCCGGGCACCACGCACAATACCGAGCACGTGTTCGGCATGCGCTTGCCGCAGCCCATGCCGGCGCGGCTGAGCCCCGGTGAGCATGTCGCTTGGCGCTGGCTCCCCGCCGCGGACGCCGCGGCGCTGTGTTTCTCGCCCAGCAATGCGGCGGCCATACGCCGGCTGCTTGAGTAGCGGCGGTGCCTTGCTATGATGCATGCCATGACCACCAGCACGATCCGGGTCGCCAGCTACAACATCCATAAGGGTTTGTCCCAGTTCAACCGTCGCCTGATCGTCCACGAACTCAAGGAAAGGCTGCGGCTGCTGGGTGCCGACATTGTTTTTCTGCAGGAGGTGTTGGGCGACCACGAGGCCCATCCGCAGCGCTTTCCGCACTGGCCGGGCCGGCCGCAGCATGAATTTCTCGCCGACAGCGTCTGGCATGACTATGCCTACGGCCGCAATGCGGTGTACGACGAAGGCCATCACGGCAATGCCATCCTGTCGCGTTTTCCCATCGTGCAGTGGGACAACGAGGACATTTCCGCCCACAGCCTGGAGTCGCGCGGCATGCTGCATTGCCATATCCAGATTCCCGGCTGGAAGCGGCCGCTGCATGCCATCAACGTCCATCTGGGGCTGACCGAGGGCGGGCGGCGGCGCCAGCTGGATATGATACGCAGCCGTATCCTGGCCGAGGTGCCCGCCGGCGATCCGCTCATCCTGGCCGGAGACTTCAACGACTGGCGCGTGCGCGCCTGCCGCTACCTGGGCACCAATCTGGGGCTGCGGGATGCATTTCAGATCCACCAGGGGCACCCGGCGCGCAGCTTTCCGGCCTTCATTCCGCTTTTGCATCTGGACCGCATCTATGTGCGGGATTTGCAGGTGGAGGCGGCGCAGGTTCATTCCGGGCGCGACTGGCGGCGGCTGTCCGACCATGCGGCGCTGACCGCCACGCTGCAGCAGCCCTGATGCAGGGAAGGAGCGCGTCCCGGTTTGTCGCGGGACACAGCGCGCGTCTGCTCGAAAACGGCGCCGAGTTTTTTCCCGCGCTGCGGGCAGCCATAGAGGCGGCGGAGCGGGAAATACTCCTGGAAACCTACATACTCAAGCGCGACGAGGGGGGCGAGCCGATCATCTCCGCCCTGCTGGCGGCGGCGCGGCGCGGCGTCGCCGTCTATATGCTGGTGGACGGCTTCGGCTCGCGCCATCTGGAGTCGGCGCAGATCGAGGCCTGGCGGCAGGCCGGACTGCGCGTATATCTCTATCGTCCCTACCGTTTCCTGCATTGGAACCGCCTGCAACTGCGGCGTCTGCACCGCAAGCTGGCGGTAGTGGACGGCCGCGTCGCCTTCGTCGGCGGCATCAACCTGCAAAGCGACTACGATGCGCCCAATCAGGCGGTGCCGCGTCTCGACTACGCGGTGCGCGTGGAGGGGCCGCTCGTCGCGGCCATCCGCGCCGTCATGCGGCGCCTGTGGCGCGCCATCAACTGGGCGCGTTTGGGTGCGCTGGGGCGCGACCCGCCGGTGCACCTGCCCATGCCGCGCGTCGCCGGGCCCCTGGCGGCGCTGTTTCTCTGGCGCGACAACCTGCGCCACCGCTACAGCATCGAGCGCGCTTATCTGGACGCCATCCTGTCCGCGCGCGACGAGGTGCTCATCGCCAATGCCTACTTCGTGCCCGGGCGCCGCTTCCGCCGCGCCCTCAAGGCGGCGGCCATGAGCGGCGTGCGCGTGCGCCTGCTATTGCAGGGGCGCGTCGATCACATCGTCGAATATCTCGCCAGCCGCGCCCTGTACGGCGACCTGCTGGCCGCCGGGGTGGAGATCCATGAATACCGCGCCGCGCTGCTGCACGCCAAAGTAGCGGTGGTGGACAGCCGCTGGTGCACGGTGGGCTCCAGCAATATCGACCCTTTCAGCCTGCTGGCTGCGCGCGAAGCCAAATCGGCATTTGACGATCCGGATTTCGCAGCGCAGCTCAAGCGACGTCTGGAGGCCCAGATCGCCGCCTATGCCCGCGCGGTCAATCCGGATCATTGGCGCCGCCGGGCCTGGCATCGGCGCCTGCTGGCCTGGCTGGCCTATGGTGTGGTGCGCCATCTGGTGGGCCTTTCCGGCTACTGGGGGTTCGACGCGTCGCGGCGTCGCCGGCGCTGAAGCCGGAGGGCGCGTTATCCTGCTTTCAGGCGATTTTGGGCTGCACGCGCCGCGCGCACTCTTGCGCGCGCTGGCGCGCTTCTTCGACCGTGTCGGCGCCGGCCAGCGCGACGCCCATGCGCCGGCGCGCAAAGCTTTCCGGCTTGCCGAACAGACGCAGGTCGGATTCCGGCACTTGCAGCGCCTCGGCCACGCCGTCGAACACGATGCCAGTGGCGTCCACGCCGCCGTAGATCACGGCGGAGGCCGCCGGGCGCCGCAAGGTGACATCGACCGGCAGGCCCAGGATGGCGCGCGCGTGCAATTCGAATTCGCTCAGCTGCTGGCTGGCCAGCGTGACCAGGCCGGTGTCGTGGGGGCGCGGCGAGACTTCCGAGAACCAGACCCGGCCGCCCTTGACGAACAGCTCGACGCCGAAGATGCCCAGCCCCCCGAGGTTGTCGGTCACCGCCTGGGCGATGCGGCGGGCTTCCCGCAAGGCTGTATCGCTCATGGGCTGGGGCTGCCAGGATTCGACATAGTCGCCCCTTACTTGCACATGGCCGATGGGTGCGCAGAAATGGGTCTCCGTGGTTCCGACGGCATTTTTCGCGCGCACGGTAAGCTGGGTGATCTCGTAGTCGAAGTCGATAAAGCCTTCCACGATCACGCGTTCGCCTCCCACGCGGCCGCCGCTCATGGCGTAGTCCCAGGCTGCGGCGACTTCGGCAGGATTATCGATGCGGCTTTGCCCCTTGCCCGAGGAAGACATGACCGGTTTCACCAGACAGGGATAGCCGATGCCGGCGTCGATGGCCGCCTGCAGTTCCGGCAGGGAATCGGCGAAGCGGTAGGGAGAGGTGGGCAGCCCCAGTTCCTCCGCGGCGAGGCGGCGGATGCCCTCGCGGTTCATGGTAAGCCAGGCCGCCCGCGCCGTGGGGATGACCTGGGCCAGGCCGGCATCCTCGATGCGCAGAAGCTCTTCGGTGGCGATGGCCTCGATTTCCGGGACGATGAGATGCGGGCGCTCTCTTTCCACCAGGGCGCGCAGCGCCGCGGCATCGGTCATGTTGATCACCTGGGCGCGATGCGCGACCTGGTGCCCCGGAGCGCCGGGGTAGCGGTCCACGGCGACGACTTCCACGCCCAGGCGCTGCAAGGCGATGATCACTTCCTTGCCCAGCTCGCCGGCGCCCAGCAGCATGACGCGGGTGGCGGAAGGAGAAAGCGGGGTGCCGATCTTCATGGCCGTGCTCGTCCGTAAGGGAGCGCCGATTGTAGCGGAAGTGCGGTGGCGGCTACGGGCGGGTATGCTGTTGCCGGGCAGTCAGCGCGCGGCTAAGGAACTCTCGGGTTCCATCCGTGCCAATGTAGGGCAAGGCATGAGGGATGAACATGGATTACCGCAAACTCGGCAGCAGCGATTTGACCGTATCCGCGATTTGCCTCGGCACGATGACCTTCGGCGAGCAAAACACCGAGAGCGAGGCGCATGCGCAGCTCGATTACGCTTTTGACCGGGGCGTGAATTTTCTCGACACGGCGGAGATGTATCCCGTGCCGCCGCGGGCGCAGACCTGTACGCGCACCGAGAGCATCGTCGGCAATTGGCTGGCCAAACGGCGCCGCGACGAGGTCGTGGTCGCCACCAAGATCGCCGGGCCGCGCCGCAGCCTGGAGTGGATACGCGGCGGCCCGAGTTCCATGGACCGCAGCAATTTGCGCGCCGCCTCCAGACCGACTACATCGATCTTTACCAGTTGCACTGGCCGGAGCGCAACGTGCCCATGTTCGGCCAGTACCAGTTCGATCCGGGCAAGGAAAGCCAGGCGCTGCCCATAGGGGAACAATTGGAGGCGCTTGCCGAACTGGTGCGGGAAGGCAAGATCCGCTACATCGGCCTGTCCAACGAGACGCCTTGGGGCGTCATGGAATTCCTGCGTCTGGCCGAGGAACTGGGCCTGCCGCGCATCGTGAGCGTGCAGAATGCCTACAATCTGATCAACCGCGTGTTCGAATACGGCATGAGCGAAATCGCCTTCCGCGAGCGGCTGCCCCTGCTGGCCTACTCGCCTCTGGCCTTCGGTTTGTTGTCGGGCAAATATTTGCCCGACCCCGGAGCGAGCGGGCGCGTCACGGCGTTCAAGGGCTTCGCACAGCGCTACGACAAGCCCGGCGTGCCCGCAGCCGTGGCTGCCTATGCCGAGCTCGCCGCGCGCCATGGGCGCAGCCCGGCCAGCCTTGCGCTGGCTTTCGTATACCGCCGCTGGTTTGTCGCCAGCACGCTGATCGGCGCGACCAGCCCGGCGCAGCTCAAGGAAAACCTGGACGCCTGGAACGCGCCGCTGAGCGAGGAATTGCTCGCAGAAATCGAAACCACCCATTTGCGCCAAGGCAATCCGGCGCCTTAGCGTGCGGCATCGGCTCAGCCGGCCAGCGCCGCTTCGATGCGTTCCAGCGCCTCTCGGACAATGGCGCGCGGGGCGCCCAGGTTGAGGCGCATGAAGCCGCGGCCCGCGCTGCCGAACGCAGCGCCCGGGCTCAGTCCTACGCGGGCGCGATGCACGAAAAAATCCTGCAGGGCGCTATCGCTCATGCTCATCGCGCGGCAGTCGAGCCACAGCAGGCAAGTACCCTGGGGGGTGATCGCCTTGATGCGGGGCAGCCGCTGCGCGATGAAATCCAGGGTGTCGTCGCGCGTCTCGGTCAGATAGGCCAGCAGATCGTCCAGCCACGCGCTGCCATGGCGATAGGCCGCTTCGCAGGCGGCGATGCTGAAGGGATGGTTGGCGGACAGGTGCAGTTGCGCGAAGCTTTGCTCCAGCGCCGTGCGCTGTTGGGCATCCGGCACGATGAGGGCGGAGATGCCCAGGCCGGCGATATTGAAAGTCTTGCTCGGCGCCGCCAGGGTGACGACTTCGTGCGCCGCGGCCAGCTTCGCCGTCGGTGTGTGGCGACGGCCCGGATAGACCAGATCGTGATGGATCTCGTCGGAGACCACCGACAGCCCGTGGCGCCGCGCGATGTCGAGCAGGCTGCGCAATTCTTCCTCGGACCACACGCGCCCCACGGGGTTGTGGGGCGAGCACAGCAGCAGCATGCGCGCCTCGCGGGCGCATGCTTCGAGATGCTCCAAGTCCAGGCGGTAGGCGCCTCGGTCATAGACCAGCGGATTCTCCACGAGCCGTCGCCCCGTAGTGGTGACGGCGGAAAAGAAGGGCGGATAGATCGGCGGCTGGACGATGACGCCGTCGCCCGGTGCGGAAAAGGCCAACACCGCGGCATGCAGCGAAGGCACCACGCCGGGCGCCCAGAGCACCCCGTTCGGCTCGATGGTCCAGTCGTGGCGCGATTCCATCCATTGCGCTATCGCCTCGGACAGGCTGTCGGGTCGGGTGGTGTAACCGTAAACGGGGTGGGCGGCGCGCGCCTGCAAGGCCTGCACGATGGCCGGTGCGGCGGCAAAATCCATGTCCGCCACCCACAGGGGCAGGACGTCTTCGGTGCCGAACTGGCGTGCGCGGCCGTCCCATTTCAGCGCATGGGTGCCGGTGCGCTCGATGATGCGGTCGAAGTCGTGTTTCATGCGCACCGCTCCCATACCGTCACTTCGGAAAGCGTGTGCTGGAACTTGCGCCGCGTTTCGCGGATGACGAAAGGCAGATCCACGGGTTCGCCCATCAGTCGAAAGTGCGCGCCGAGCGCTGCTCTGAGGCCATCGAGCGTGGTGCAGCTTTCGCCGTCTTTCTTGTAACCACCCAGCCATTCCTCGCGCGCCGTGTGCTCCGCCAGCCAGGTATAGGGCGAGGCGATCATCAGCAGGCCGCCCGGATTGAGTCTTTCATGCACCCCGGCGAGGAATTTCCTCGGGCTGTACAGGCGGTCGATGAGGTTGGCGGCCAGGATCAGGTCATAGCCGGCAAAGGCCGGTTTGAGGTTGCACGCATCGCCCTGAAAGAAGCCCACTTTGCCGCGTACCGCCTCCAATCCCAGGTCGGCAAGACGGCGCTCATGGTAGCTGACGAGTTCCCCTTCCTCGGCCAGGGTATAGCGCAACACGCGTTGGGCGGCCATTTGCACGCCCAGGCCGATGAAACGTGCAGAAAAATCGATGCCCGTCACTGCGTCGAAGCGGCGCGCAAGTTCGAAAGTGGCGCGGCCTGCCGCGCAACCCAAGTCCAAGGCTCGCCGGCAAGGCCGGTCGCCCATGGCGCGGATGGCGTGTTCGGCCAGGGCGCGCGGAAAGTTGGCAACGCCGAAATACTCGTCGCCGTAATGAAACTCGGCATATTCGGATAGCAGTTGATCCGTTTCATACCTGGACGCGGGCGGTGCGGGCGGCCGCTCGCCGACGACGTAGCGGAATCCGGCATGCTGGAAAAAATGCCGGCGGAAGGCGTAGCGCGCGCTGCGCAGGCTTTCGTTGCCGCAGGAAATCCAGGAGCCGCCCAGCATGAGATTGTGGCGCCCGTCGAACGTGGGCGTGCTGAAGTCGTCGTAAAGGGGATGCACGCGGAATCCCTCGAAGGGATAAATGGGTGTGTCGCTCCATTGCCAGACGTTGCCGGCCACGTCGCAGAAATCGCCCTGCCGGAAGGTCGTCACCGGGCAGGGCGAAGCCCAGTGGTCCAGATGCAGGTTAGCGTTGGCCCGCTGATCGGGAGGCACATCGCCCAGGCCGGCCATCTCTCGCAGGCGATGCCATTGGTCCTCGCTCGGCAGATGCACCGGGCGGCCCAACTCGCGCGCCTGCCAGGCGCAATAGGCGCGTGCCTCGTGGCAATTGACCTCCGCGGGCCAGTCCCAGGGCATGGCTACTTCTTCGAGCATGAGGCGCAGGCGCCAAGAGGCGCCGTCTTTCACCCAGAAGCTCGGGTGGTCGGCATCGGCATAGCGGCTCCAGGCACGCCCTTCCTCGTCCCAGTAGCTGTCGTCGGCGTAGCCTCCGGCCTGGACGAAAGCCAGGAATTCCGCATTGGATACTAGCTGTCTGGAGGCCAGGAAAGACGCGACGTCGGCACTATGCCGGCCGTACTCGTTGTCCCAGCCATAGTGCGGCAAGTCGGAGCCGGCCTCAATACTGTTCGTTTAGATAAATGTGTCCTATATTCCATCCATCCCGTGACGGGAGGGTGGTATGGCACGTACCAAGGCAACTCTGGGCCTCGGCGCCCGACTGAGCGACTATCTGAGCGCGAGCCTGCTTGCGCGGGTTTACCCCGCCGAACTGGTTGAACGACTCCTCGACGAACACGGCGTCAACAGCCAGCGCCTGCGCAGTCTGCCGGCCACGGTAACCGCTTACTACTGCATGGCCCTGAGTCTGTACCCGGAAGCGGCCTACGAGGAGGTCTTCGCCGCCATCGCGCAAGGCCTGGCCTGGTCGCGCGGCGGTGTGGCGCCGCCGCGCATCGCCAAGTCGTCCATCAGCGCCGCGCGTCGCAAACTCGGGGTCGCGCCGTTGCAAGCTTTGCACCAGTGCGCCTGTCAGTCGCTGGCCGACCCCGAGCGGCATCCCGAAGCCTTCTACGCAGGGTTGCGGCTGGTGGCGATGGACGGCAGCAATTTCGAAATCCCCGACGAGGCGGCCAACGCCGCCGAGTTCGGCTATCCTGGCAGCCGTACCGGACATGCCGCGTATCCCCAGGCGCAATGCGCGGTGCTGGTCGAGTGCGCAAGCCACGCGATTCTGTCCGCCAACCTCGGGCCTTACCGCAGCGCCGAATGGGAGATTTGCGAGCCCCTGCTGGCGCGGCTGGACGCGGGCATGCTGTGCCTGGCGGATCGTGGGTTCAACGGCTATCGCTACTGGCAGGCCGCGAGCGCAACGGGGGCGCAGCTGCTGTGGCGCTGTGCTGCGAACCGGCAACTGCCGGTCGTCACGCCTCTGGCGGACGGCTCGTACCTGTCGGTGATTCACCCCGATATCCAATCCCGGCGACGCGGCCGGGGTGGCATCACGCTGCGCGTGATCGACTACAGCCTACCGGGCGTTCCGGACGCCGAACCGCGCTACCGATTGGTGACGACCCTGCTCGACCCGGAACAAGCGCCCGCGCTGGAGCTGGCGGCGCTCTATCACGAACGCTGGGAGGTCGAAGGGGTCTTCGACGAGTTGAAGACGCACCTGCAACAGCGCCGTCGCACGCTGCGCAGCAAAACCCCGGAGGGCGTCCGGCAGGAATTCTACGGCTGGGTACTGGCGCATTACGCCGTGTGCTGGCTGATGGCGGGCGCGGCGGACGCACACCGGCTCAAACGACGAAGCCTGTCCTTTACCGGCCACGTGCATTTGCTGCGTCGTGCACTACCCGGTTCAGGGGCGTTTCCCCCCAGCGCGCCCGAAATTGAGGAAACGCTGGTTTGAGGCTCTGCTGTTCGAAGCATCGAGGCTGCGATGTGTCAGCAGCCGGGGAATGACCAAACCCAGGATGGTCAAGCGGCGCAACTCGCCCTATGCCAGCCATGTCCGCCCCAGACCACCCGTCTGCCAGTACGATTACACGCCGGTATTGCTCGAACCATTGCCGTTATCAGCGAAAAAATGCAACAAGAACGCGAAAAACATCTAAACGAACAGTATTTGGTCAGGTCTTGCATTACAACAACCCTCCTGCTGCGTGCCCATAATTTCTTAACGCCCGCACGCCAAAGGCGGTGCTGATCCCGAGCCGCGCCAAAAACCACGGCGCCTCCCAGGCCTGAGAGTCGGCCACCGACCGCGGATGGTCGGCGCCCATCCAGCCGGTGGCGAGCAGCGCCTTCGAGGGCATTATGCACCCGCCCGGCGCGCAGTCATCAAAAACACCGGATAGTCCCGCGTCCCGCCCGGCTGTTCCTTGGCGATGTTGAACACGGTCTGGAACCGCATGCCGGTGAACCCCGCTTTGGCAGCACGCAAGCTCAGGTCCGCCCGGTCGAAGCCGTGGTGCACGTCGATTTCGGGGCCGTGGAAGGAGCCGTCTTCCTTGTCCAGGTCGGCGATGCACAGGATGCCGCCGGGATTCAGCAGGTCGTGGAAAATGCGCAGGATGGCGTCGGTGTCCGGAACGTGGTGCAGGGTCATCGAGGTATAGATCAGGTCGAAGCGCTGTGCGGGCGCCGCGTCGGCCATCAAGTCAAGCTTCATCGGCATCATGTTGGAGATC
>JAKAIH010000068.1 GCA_021825225.1 Pseudomonadota bacterium | reverse complement strand
ACGGTCTCGCCACCAAGCCGTTCGCGCATGCCGACTGGTATTTGTATCCGACCATGGTCGCGCAGGGACTGCGCTTCGAGCTGCCGTATCAGGAGCGCCTGTACCGCATCGGCAAGGAACTGGGCAATCGGCTGCACGAGAACGACATGCAGTGGTGGAACGAGCAGCTCGCCGAGTATCAGACGCTGCCGAAGTGGAAAAATTTCCCGGAACTGTGGGAAAAGTCGCTGATAAAGATGGGCGGCAAGACGCAGGACTTTCCGTTTTGGCTGCTGACCTCGCGCAGCATGCAATATTCCTGGGGCAACAACGTCGGCATACAGATGATCCACGAAGTCGCCGACAACATTTCCGGCCATCGCGGCGTGATCATCAACACCGGTACCGCCGACAAGCTCGGCATTGCCGAGGGCGACCAGGTCGAGATCGCGACGCCGCAGCACAACGTCAGCGCCCGCGCAGTGGTGCGCCAGGGCATACGCCCGGACACGCTGCTGCTGATCGGGCAATTCAGCCACTGGGTGACGCCGTACGCCAAGGATTTCGGCGTGCCCAGCATGAATTCGCTGGTGCCGATGTCGATGGAACTCACCGATGCCACCGGCTCGGGCGCGGACGTGGTGCGCGTGAGCCTCAAGCGCAGCGGGGGTGGAAAATGACCCGCTGGGCCATGGTTGCCGACTTGCGCCGCTGCGTCGGCTGCCAGACCTGCACCGCTTCATGCAAGCAGGCGAATGCCACACCTCCGGGGGTGCAATGGCGGCGCGTGCTCGACATGGAGGTGGGCGAGTACCCTGCGGTGAAGCGTGTGTTCGTACCGGTCGGCTGCATGCATTGCGAGGACCCGCCGTGCATGCACGTGTGCCCGTCCACCGCTACGAAGAAGCGGCCCGACGGCATCGTCACCATCGATTACGATTTGTGCATAGGCTGCAGTTATTGCGCCGTGGCCTGTCCCTATCAGGCGCGCTACAAGACCGACCGCGCGAGCTTTGCCTACGGCAAGGCGACTCCCGCGGAAGAGCAGGGCTACGATCCGAAGCGGCTCGCGGTCGCGACCAAATGCACGTTCTGCGTCGATCGCATCGATGCCGGTCTGGCCAAGGGCCTGAAACCGGGCGTGGACCCGGAAGCCACGCCGGCCTGCGTCAACGCCTGCATCACGCAGACGCTGAGTTTCGGCGATGTCGAGGATCCGCACAGCAACGTGTCGCAGCTGCTGGCCGAGAACCAGACTTTCCGCATGCACGAGGAACTGGGCACCGGGCCCGGCTTCTATTACGTTTGGGATAAAAAGGAGGCGGACGCATGAACGACCACTTCGGACCCAAACCCTGGCACCAGACCAATTGGGACTTTCGCGCCGCCTTCAATTTCATTTTCGGCGGGGCGGGCGCAGGACTGCTCGTCGCTGCGGCGATTTCGGGGGGCGCTGGCACCGCGCTGCGGGTCGAGATCCTGCTCGGCCTTGCGCTGATCGGTGCCGGACTGGTTTCGGTCTGGTTTGAAATCGGCCGGCCGCTGCGCGCGATGAACGTGGGCTTCAACCCGTTCACGTCGTGGATGACGCGCGAATCGTTTGCGGCGGGACTGGTGTTCGTCCTGGGCTTGGCCGCTGCCTGGTTCGACAGCCAGCCGCTGGCGCTGGCGGCGGCGCTGGGCGCCTTGGTCTTCGCCTATTGCCAGGGCCGCATTCTGCAGGCGGCCAAAGGCATACCGGCGTGGCGCGTGCCGGCCTTGATCTGGCTCATTTTCACCACCGCACTGGCCGAAGGCGCGGGCATCTTCGTCGCACTGGCGCTGTTGCTGGATACTCCGGCGCGGGGTGTGCTGGCGTATTTTTCGCTGGCGCTGATCGCCCGCGCGCTCGCTTGGTCGATCTATCGGGGCGGTGCGGCCAAAGGCACGGTGCGCGCGGCGCTGACCGTGCTCGATCGCGCCGGGAAGGTTCTGGTCCAGTTCGGCACCATCGCACCACTGGTGCTGCTGCTTGTCGCGTGGTTCGTGCCGGAAGCCGCGCGCATCGCCGCACTGCTCGCCGGCCTTGCCGCGCTTGCGACCGGCTGGCAGTTCAAGTTTGCGCTGATCACGCGCGCCGCCTATAACCAGGGTTTCGCCTTGCCGCACCTGCCCGTACGCGGGACCAGATAGAAAAAATCATCTTGCCGACGCAGCGGCGCACACGGAGCCAACAGCATGCAGAATCCAGCGAAGTCCAAGTCCGGCGCCGCGACGCTGATTGCGCAAACCACGGCAATCCTCCGCCAGGCTGCGGCAGCGGGGCGCGCGGTCCTGAACGGCGCCGAGCTGGAGGCGCTGTTGGCCAGTCTCGGCATCGGGTTCGGCGAAACTGCGGCGCTGTCGAAATCACTTTCGGTCGAGGTGCGCATCAGCCTCGAAAACACGCGCGAATTCGGCATGGTCCTCAGTGCCGGACTGGGCGGATTTGAGGTCGATCTGGACGAGGGAAATTTTCGCAAAGACCGCGCTGCCGTGCATGCTGCGGCAGAATTGACCGACGCCGCGGATTTTCTCGAACTGTTCAAACGCACGCTGGCCTATCAAAAGCTGGTCGTCTTGGCGCGGCGCGAAGGGCACGCCGTTCCGGATGCGCAGCTCGAGACCTGTTTCGAAAACCTGCTCGCACTCGCGGCCGCCTGTGCACCCGGCAATGCCGCGGCGACGTTCGTGCTGCACCGCCTGGAACTCAACCCGATGCAGGTCGGCGCGCAGTTGCAGGTGCAGAGCGCACGATGCGAGTTCGGCGCGCCGGCCGCCGGCCGCCTGCCGCGCCCGATACACAAGATCGACAAGCTGCTGCATCCTGCCTCGATCGGCATCATCGGCGTCTCGGCCAGCGGCATGAACTTCGGCCGCATCATCCTGCGCAACCTGATGGGCAGCGGCTACAGCAAAGAGCGGCTGGCGATCATCCGTCCGGGCGAGAAGGAGATCGACGGCGTCAAATGCATCGAAAGCCTGAAGGCGCTGACGCAGAAGCTGGACCTGCTGATCGTCGCGGTCGCGGCCGACGCAGTCTACGCGCTGGTGGATGAAATCATTGCGACCGACGCCGTGGAATCGGTGATGCTGATTCCGGGCAGCCTGGGCGAAACCAGGAAGAGCAAGGAGCCTGCGGCGGCGCTGGCGGCGAGGATCAATGCGGCGCATGCGAACGAGGGCGGCGGTCCGGTTTTCCTCGGAGCCAATTGCCTCGGCGTGGTGTCGCATCCGGGTTCCTACGACTCCTGGTTCATTCCCCTGGAGCGCTTGCCGAAGCCGCAGAAGAAGCCGGAGCGCAATTCCGTCATGCTGAGCCAGAGCGGGGCCTTCATGATTACCCGGCTGAGCCAGAATCCCTGGCTCGATCCGCGCTACATGCTGGCCCTGGGCAACCAGACCGACTTGACCCACGGCGACATGCTGGGTTTTTTTGCCGAACGGCCGGAGATCGAAACCATAGGCATCTATGTCGAGGGATTCAAGGATCTGGACGGGCTCGATTTTGCCAAGGCGGTGCGCAAGGCGGTGCTCGCCGGCAAGGACGTGGTGGTTTATAAGTCGGGCCGGACCGCGCCCGGTGCCGGCGGCGTCATGGGCCACACTGCGTCGATCGCCGGCGCTGCGACCCTGTTCGAATCGGTGGTGCGCCAGGCAGGTGCGGTCATCGCCGAGGACTTCACCAGTTTCGACGACCTGTTCTATATCGCCGGCGCGCTGCACCGCAAGACGATCGGCGGGCGGCGCCTGGGCGCGATCAGCGGTGCGGGCTTCGAAGCGGTCGGCATGGCCGACTCGATCGAGACGGAAACCTTCGCGCTGGAAATGGGCGCGCTCGATGCGGTCACGGTCAAGCGCATCGAGGAGATCCTGGTGGCCAAGCGGTTGGATGCGCTGGTGGAAGTCAGAAATCCTATCGACATCAATCCCGGTGCGGATGACGAAGCGCATCTGCAGATCACCGAGGCCTTCCTGCAGGATGCGAATATCGACGCGGTCGTGGTCGGTCTGGACCCGACCGCACCGTCGGTGCGCGCGCTCGAGCAGAGCAAGCTGCGGCCCGGTTACGACATCAGCGACCCGAAGAGCACGGTGCATCTGATGCCGCCGATCGCCGAGCGCAACGACAAACCGCTTATCGGCATCGTCGACGGCGGCAAGCTCTATGATGCGATGGCGGCGGGACTGATGGATCAGGGCGTGTGCGTGTTCCGCAACAGCGGGCGCGGCACGCGGGCGCTGGCGCGCTATGTCGAGGCGCGGCTCTACGCGAATGCGCTCAGAAATCGCGCTTGAAACAGAAACGAGTTGACCAACCGATGAAGGATGAACAATGAGCGAAACACTCAAACCAGGGCTTTCCGCCACCCGGCGCGTGCAAGTAGATCGCGATCGCACCATCAGCTTCATGGGCGACGATTGCCGCGTCTATGCGACGCCCAAAATGCTGTATGACATCGAATATGCATGCCGGGATCTGCTGTTTGAGCACATCGAACAGGGCAAGGACTCCGTCGGCACCCGGGTCGAGCTCGATCACACAGGTGCCACGCTGATGGGCATGTGGGTGGACATTACCGTCACCATTGACGAAGTGAACGGCGCAGCGGTCTCGTTCAGCTTTAGCGCGCGTGATGCAATCGAGGAAGTCGCGCGCGGCAAGCACAATCGCTTCATCGTGGGCATCGAGAAGACCGCGCAACGGCTCAAGGCGAAGCTCGCCAAGGCGCAGTCGGCGGGTTCTTAGTACCGTCCCGTATGCAAGCCCCGAATTTGCGCGCCGCGCGCGGATGGATTTTCATCTTCGCGCAATCGGCGGTTCGCGCGAACCGGTTTGGGTGTGCGCAAAATCGAAGCTCGGCAGCAACGGCTATAGAGATCACAAAGCAAAGCTGCGGCAAGGCCGGCTAGCTGCCGCACAGATTGGAATACAATTCAGGCAAGGAGGAGATAGCATGGGTACTCAGACCAGGGGCCGAAGCGGCACGGCGGCGAAAAAGGCGGTGGTGACGCGCAAGTCCACGCCCGGACGCGCGGCAAGCGCATATAAGTTCGATGCGGCGGCGGAGACGATGCCGCGTGCGGAGATTGAACGGTTGCAGTTGCGCCGCCTGAAGGCGAGCGTCAAGAACGCCTGCGACAACGTGCCGTTTCACCGCCAGCGCATGAAGTCGCTGGGCTTCGAACCCGGCGACCTGAAACAGCTGGACGATCTCGCCCGTCTGCCGTTCACCCTCAAGTCCGATTTGCGCGACAACTACCCGTTCGGCCTGTTCGCGCGTCCGCGTACCGAAGTGGTGCGGCTGCATGCGTCCTCCGGAACCACCGGCAAGCCGACCGTGGTCGGCTATACCGCGAAGGACATTTCCACCTGGGCCGATCTGATGGCGCGTTCCATGGCCTGCGCCGGCGGGCGCCCGGGCGACGTCATCCACAATGCTTACGGCTATGGCCTGTTTACCGGCGGTCTCGGCGCCCACTACGGTGCCGAGCGGCTGGGCGCGACCGTGGTGCCCATGTCCGGCGGCAGCACCGAGCGCCAGATCGTGCTGATCACCGACTTCGGCGCGCGCGTGCTGTGCGCGACCCCGTCCTATGCGCTCGCGATTGCCGAGGTGGCGGAGAAAGAGGGCGTGGATCTGCGCAAATCCAAGCTGGAGATCGGCATCTTCGGCGCCGAGCCCTGGAGCGAAGCCATGCGGCGCGAAGTCGAGGCCCGTCTGGGCCTGAAGGCGGTCGACATTTACGGCCTGTCGGAGATTCTGGGGCCGGGCGTCGCCTGCGAATGCGCCGAGGGGCAGGCCGGCCTGCATGGCTGGGAAGATCACTTTATCTTCGAGGTGATCGATCCGGACACGGGCAAGCGGCTGAAGGAAGGCGAGTCGGGCGAGCTGGTGATCACCACGCTTACCAAGGAAGCGTTGCCGATGATCCGCTATCGCACGCGCGACATCACGCGTCTCTCCACCGAGCGCTGCGTCTGCGGCCGCACCCACGTGCGCATCAAGCGCATCACCGGTCGCAACGACGACATGCTGATCATCCGCGGCGTGAATGTCTATCCATCGCAGATCGAAGCGGTGCTGGTCGGCCTGCCGGACGTGGCGCCGCACTATCAACTCGTGGTCGAGAGAAAAGGCAGCATGGATCACCTCACCGTCGAAGTGGAGCTGGTCCCGAACGTCGTGCCGACGGGCGAATTGCGCTCGATCGTGGCAGAATCGGTACGGCATCACATCAAGTCCATCGTCGGTGTCACCGCTGATGTGGTGGTGAAGGAGCCGGGCGAAATTCCGCGCTCCATGGGCAAGGCAGTGCGGGTGCGCGACCTGCGGCCGAAACTTGTTTAATCCAGAAAAAAAGGAAATTGCGTCATCATGATCGTCGATTGTCACGGACATTACACCACCGCACCCAAGCAGCTGGAAGATTACCGCAACCACCAGATCGCCGAGCTCAAGGATGATCCGGCGCATACGGCATCCGCATGGCCGCTGGATATCAGCGACGACCAGATCCGTGAAAGCCTGGAGACCGCGCAGCTCAGGATTCAGCGCGAGCGCGGCACCGACATGACGATTTTCTCGCCGCGCGCCATCGGCATGGGCCACCACATCGGCAACGAGAGCACCAGCACCGTCTGGTCGGCGACCTGCAACGAACTGATCCACCGGGTGTGCAGCCTTTATCCGAAGAATTTCGTCGGCGTGTGCCAGCTGCCGCAGACGCCCGGTGTGCGCCCGACGAACTGCATCGCGGAACTGGAGCGCTGCGTGAAGGAGTTCGGCTTCATCGGCTGCAATCTCAATCCGGATCCGTCCGGCGGCTACTGGACCGGCCCGCCGCTCACCGACAAATGGTGGTATCCGCTGTACGAGAAAATGGTGGAACTCGACGTTCCGGCGATGATTCACGTGAGCGGATCCTGCAACCCCAACTTCCACGCGACCGGAGCGCATTACATCAACGGCGACACCACCGCGTTCATGCAGCTCATAACCGGGGACCTGTTCAAGGATTTCCCGACGCTGAAATTCATTATTCCCCATGGGGGCGGTGCGGTGCCCTATCACTGGGGCCGCTATCGCGGGCTGGCGCAGGACATGGGGCGCCCGCCGCTGAAGGAACTGCTGCTCGACAACGTGTTCTTCGACACCTGCGTCTATCACCAGCCGGGCATGGAGCTGCTGCTCAAGGTGATACCCGCGGATAATATTCTGTTCGCTTCCGAGGTGGTGGGGGCGGTGCGCGGCATCGATCCGGAAACGGGGCATTATTACGACGATACCAAGCGCTATATCGATTCGATCGACTGGTTGAGTGCCGCAGACAGGGAGAAGATTTTCCACGGCAACGCGCGCCGCGTGTACGGCCGCTTCGGTGCGGGGCGCTAGCAGGGCAAACAGGGGCGCGGCGGCAGCTTGGGGGCGCTGCCTTGACTTGGGGTGGATAAATAGGTATTGTGGTACCACAATACCATATAACACCCAAAGCGGAGAAGTTCAGACATGGATTTCCAGCGCCAGACGAACAAACGCCTGTACGAGGAGCATGCGGCCACGCTGCAGCTGCTCGCCCGCGTCGAGCGCGTAGTCAGCGGACGCGCCGGCGCCTATCCGCCCGCGGCCGGCGATCCCGAGTGGCCCGCGTTCGCGCGCACGCTGCTCTCGGCGATCGAGGTCGAAGTCGCGCGCCATTTCGAGTTCGAGGAGCGGGATTTGTTCCCCCGGCTGGAGGAGGCCGGCGACGGCGACCTGGCGGCGCTGTTCAGCGAGGAGCATGTCACCATCCGCGCCGTGGCGCAGCCGCTGGCCGATCTGCTGCGCCAGGCGTCCGCCGGCAATCTGACGCAGCAGCAGTGGCAGACCCTGAAAACGCTGGCGCTCGAGTTCAGCGAACGCCTGGGATCACACGCGCAGAAGGAAGACGGCGCACTGCTGCCCGTGCTCGAACAGCTGCTGGACGAAGATACGGACCGCGCCTTGTTCGGCGCCTACGCGGCGGGCTAGGAGCCGGTTTCGCCGAAATCGGGCGGATGCAAGATTGGGTTTGCAAGGGATTCTGACAGGAGAAGCAAATGGCGGAGCGTGCACAGGCGGGTCCCCTTTCCGGCGTCAAGCTGCGGCAGCTGGCCCCGCAGGATTTGGACACAGTGGTCGACATCGACGCGCAGATCACCGGGCGCTCGCGCCGCGCCTATTTCGAGCGCCGCCTGCAGGCGGCGCTGCGCGCGCCGGGGCTGCATACCCAGTATGCGGCGGAGGAGGGCGGCGTGCTCGAGGGCTACGTGCTCGCGCGCCGGCTGGAAGGCGAATTCGGCCGTGTCGAACCGGCACTGCGCCTGGAAGTGATCAGTGTGCGCCCGGGGGAGCAGGGACATGGTTACGGCGATGCCTTGCTCGGGGCGCTGGAAGCCGATGCGCGCAAGCACGGCGTTTTTGCCTTGCGCACGCAAGCCGCGTGGCGGGATCACGCCATGCTGAGCTTCCTCGACCATGCCGGCTTCCAGCTGGGCGGAAATCAGGTGATCGATTGCGAAATCCATGCCGGACGCATCGGCGGCGGCGACGAGGAAAAAGTCCTCGCTCCCGGGCACCATCACTTCAGCGCCGAGATCGACTACAGCGCGCCTCAGGCCAATGATTTCGAGGCGCTTGCGCGCGACCGCGCCGACGTGCGTTCGCTCGAACGCAGCGATCTGGAGGAGATAGTGCGCATCGACCGGCGCATCATGGGACGCGACCGCAGCGCCTATATCGGCCGCGTCGTTGACGAAGCCCTGCATGATTCCGCGATCCGCGTTTCGCTGGTGGCGCACCAGGACGGATCGGCGACCGGCTACATCATGGCCAGCGTCGACTTCGGCGATTTCGGCCGCACCGAACCGGTAGCCGTCATCGACACCATAGGCGTGGATCCCGGTTTCACCGGCGCCGGCATAGGCACCGCGCTGTTGTCGCAGCTGTTCGTCAATCTCGAAGCGCTGCGCGTGGACCGGGTTGCGACCGTGGTCGATCGCGACAATTTCGGCCTGCTCGAGTTCTTCTACGGCGCCGGCTTCGGCTCCAGCCAGCGCCTGTCCTTCGTCAAGCGGCTCATCTGATCAGGCGACATAGAAAGCGATCGCGATGAAATGCGCCGCGCTTCCGGCCAGCACGAACAGATGCCATACGCCGTGGAAATGGCGCACGCGCTCGTCCAGCAGGTAGAAGACGATGCCGCCGGTGTATAGCAGGCCGCCCGCAAGCAGCCAGGCGAGGCCGGGCGTGCCCAGTCCCGCGGCAAGCGGACGCAGCGCGGCGACCGCCATCCAGCCCATGACGAGGTAAATCAGGATCGACAGGCGGCGCGCACCTTTGCCGAACACGAACTCCTGCACGATGCCGAGGAACGCGAGCCCCCAGGCCAGTCCGAACAGGGTCCAGCCCCAGGCGCCGCGCAGGGTCACCAGCGCGAACGGGGTGTAGGTGCCGGCGATCAACAGATAAATGGAGCAGTGATCGAGCTTGCGCAGGAT
>JAKAIH010000067.1 GCA_021825225.1 Pseudomonadota bacterium | reverse complement strand
TTTTCTTCGCTCCGCCGCCCTTGCCTCCGGCGCCGCCCAGCGGCGATTCCCGCAACCGATACATCCCGCGCCGGATCCCCTCCTCGGCGTCTGGCGGCAGCGCCGGCTGCGCGTAGTTCTCGTTCATCACGGTGACATAGTAGAACACGTCCTCCTGCGCTTCGAGCATGCGGCGCATGCCGTCCTGCAGGATCACCGCCAGTTCATAGCCGAAGCAGGGATCGTAGGCGACGCAGTTGTGGATGGTGCTGGCGAGCAGGTGGCTGCTGCCGTCCTGGTGCTGCAAGCCTTCGCCGGCAAGCGTGGTGCGACCGGCGGTCGCTCCGATGAGGAATCCGCGCGAGCGCGAGTCTGCCGCGGCCCAGATCAGGTCGCCGATGCGCTGAAATCCGAACATCGAATAGAAGGCATAGAACGGCAGCATCGGCGTGCCGTGCGCGCTGTAACTCGTCGCAGCGGCGATCCACGAGGACAACGCCCCGGCCTCGTTGATGCCCTCCTCCAGGATCTGCCCGTCCTTCGCTTCTTTGTAATAGAGCAGCTCGTCGTGGTCCTCGGGTTCGTACAGCTGGCCCAGGGCCGAATAGATGCCGATCTGGCGGAACAGCGTCTGCATGCCGAAGGTGCGCGCCTCGTCGGCGACGATAGGCACGATGCGGCTGCCCAGCACTGCATCCTTCAGCAACTGCGCCAGAATCTGCACGAACACCATGGTGGTCGACTGCTCGCGCTCGTTCGAGCCTTCAAGCATCCTGGCGAACTGTGACAGCGCGGGCACCTCCAGCTTCGGCGCCAGGCTCGATCGCGCCGGCAGATAACCGCCCAGCGCCTGCCGCCGTGCGTGCAGGTATTTCATTTCCGGCGCATCGGCCGCAGGCTTGAAAAAGCGCACCTGCTCGATGTCCTCGTCCGTCAGCGGCAGCGCGAAGCGCTCGCGAAACGCGCGCAGCGCCTCGAGGTCGAGCTTTTTCTGCTGGTGCGTGCTCATCTTGCCCTGCCCCCAGTGCCCCATGCCGTAGCCTTTCTTGGTCTGCGCCAAGATCACCGTAGGCTGGCCGCGGTGCTGCATGGCCGTGTCATACGCCGCGTAGATTTTCACCGGGTCGTGGCCGCCGCGGCGCAGGCGGTCGATGTCGTCATCGGACATGTGTGCGACCAGCGCCTGCAGCTCCGGGTATTTGTTGAAAAAGTGCTCGCGGTTGAAGCGGCCGTCGGTGGCCGCGTAGGTCTGGAATTCGCCGTCCACGGTCTCGTGCAGGCGCTGCAGCAGCATGCCGTCCTCGTCGCGCGCGAACAGGGCATCCCAGTCCGAGCCCCACAACAGCTTCACCACGTTCCAGCCGGCGCCCGCGTACAACCCCTCGAGTTCCTGGATCACCGAGCCGTTGCCGCGCACCGGGCCGTCGAGGCGCTGCAGGTTGCAGTTCACCACCATGATCAGGTTGTCCAGGCCCTCGCGCGCGGCCAGCGACAGCCCCGCGAGGGACTCTGGTTCGTCCATTTCACCGTCGCCGACGAAGGCCCAGACCTTGCGCCCGGCGGTGTCGAGAATGCCGCGGCCGGCCAGATACTTCATGAAGCGCGCCTGATAAATCGCCTGTATCGGCCCCAGACCCATGGAGCCGGTGGGGAACTGCCAGAAATCAGGCATCAGCCAGGGATGGGGGTAGGACGACAAGCCCTGTCCCTTGTGGCAGGTGGACTCGATGCTTGCGCGCGCATGGGCGGCGTCCGACCCTAGTCCGGTTTCGCGCCGATAATGCGCGAGCTGCGCTTCGCTCAGGCGCCCTTCGAGAAATGCGCGCGAGTAAACCCCGGTCGCCGAATGCGGCTGAAAATAGACCAGATCGCCGCCGTCGGCGCCCCTTTTTTCGCCCGCAGAGCCGGCGCGGAAAAAGTGATTGAAGCCGACCTCGAACAAGTCCGCCGCCGAGGCGTAGCTCGCGATGTGGCCTCCCAGCTCGGGATGCGCTCGGTTGGCGCGCACCACCATCGCCAGCGCATTCCAGCGCACAATCGATGACAGGCGCTGCTCGACTTCGAGATTGCCCGGAAACTGCGGCTGGTCGGCGAGCCCGACGCTGTTGCGGTAAGGTGTGTTGAGCACCGGCGGCAGCTGCACGCGCCGCTTGCGCGCATGATCTAGCAGCCGGCGCAGCAGATAGGTCGCGCGCTCGCGGCCTTCGGCCTCGACCATTGCATCGAAGGCATCCAGCCATTCGCGCGTCTCGCGCGGGTCGGAATCCTTGGGGTTGACGCGCCAGAAGGCGGAGGAGCCGAGATCGGATAAGTCGGTCATGGTGGATTCCTAGTGCTCAATTGCGGAATGACAGTGTTCAATGCGCAAACGCGGACAGCGCAGCCTCGGTCGCCTGCCACAGCGAACGCGCCAGCACCGGGTCGCGCCCGGCGGCCGAACACTGCGCTTCGCGGCAGTTGTTGAAATACCTGCCGGAAATACCCGCCACTGTCCCTGAGGTGGCGAGAAACACCGAGGTGCGCGCGCCCTCTTCCACCGGGCTGCCCGTCATGGCGAAACCGGCATGCAGCAGTTTGGTATCGATCACGCCAGGGTGCAGGCAGTTGGCCGTCACTTTGGTCGCGGCGAGCCTCCTTGCCAGCTCGGCAGTGAACAGCACATTGGCCAGTTTGGAAGCGCAATAAGCATCGTAACCGGAGTGGCCGCGCGCGGGCAGGAATGAAGGTGCGCTCAAATCCAGGCCGCCCGAGCTGTGAACCATGGAGCTTACGGTCACGACGCGCCCGGCAGGCGCCGCCTCGACCAGGTCGAGCAACAGGCGCGTGAGCAGGAACGGCGCGTAGTGATTGACCGCCATGGTCATTTCAAAGCCGTCCTCGCTCAGACGGCGCCGCTTCTCCATGACTCCGGCATTATTGAGCAACACATCCAGGGTCGGGCAGTGCGAGCGCACCTGCCGTGCCAGTGCGGGAATTTCGCGCATACGCGACAGGTCGCCCCATACCGGCAGCGCCTCGCCCTGCGCCGATGCCTTTTTCAATTGCTCCGCAGCGTGCTCGGCCTTGTCGCGATCGCGGCCATGCACCAGCACGCGGTGTCCGAGCGCAAGCAGTTGGCGCGCCGTCTCGCGGCCGATGCCGTCGGTGGCGCCAGTTACCAGGATGGATTTAGCGGGCATGCGGTGCAGCAGTTCAATCGGCCAAGCGCAGACCTGGAGAAGCAGGCCGCTGCTATCGTTTCGCCGACAGGTTAGCGCTTACTTCGAGAAAAAGCCAGCCGGTAGCGGACGGCCAAAGATCCGCCATGACCCCATTTACAGGCGCGTCCGCGCGGGCTAGACTGAAATTTACCGATTTCGATGAAATTCGGCATTTTCATCAGGCCTGCCCGAGACGGCAACAACACCAACCAGGAGACCGCGCTATGCAGAAATCGCTGTATATCGATGCCAACAAATGCACAGGCTGCCTGCAATGCGAGATGGCGTGTTCCTACGAGAACTACGGCGTCTTCAATATTTCCAAGTCGCGCATCAAGGTGTTCAACTTCGAGAGCGCCGGGCGTAAGGTGCCTTACACCTGCACCCAGTGCGCGGAAGCCTGGTGCCTGCACGCCTGTCCGGTGGATGCGATCAAACTCGATGCCCTGACCGGGGCCAAAGTGGTAAACGACGCCACCTGCGTCGGCTGCAAGGTGTGCACCATCGCTTGCCCCTTCGGCACGGTCAATTACGTTGCCGAGACCGGCAAAGTGCAGAAATGCGACCTCTGCGGCGGCGACCCGGCCTGTGCCGGCGCCTGCCCGACCGGCGCCATCACTTATGTCGACGCGAACTGGACCGGCCTGGACAAAATGCAGCAGTGGGCCGGCAAGACCGACACTCAACCGCGCGCCAACGCCTAAGAGGAGAGAACCATGGGATGGACACGAAAGATTCTGCGCGTTGATCTGACCAAGGGCACGTGCAAGTCCGAGCCGCTCAACATGAAGTGGGCGCAGGAATACCTGGGCCAGCGTGGCCTCGCGACCAAGTACTTCGTCGAGGAAGTAGATCCCAAAGTCGATCCGCTTTCCCCGGCGAACAAGCTGATCATGGCCACCGGGCCGCTGACCGGCACGCCAGCCTCGACTGGCGGGCGCTATTCGGTCATCACCAAGGGCGCACTGACCGGCGCCATCGCCTGCTCCAATTCCGGCGGCTACTTTGGCGCGGAAATGAAATTCGCCGGCTGGGACATGGTGATTTTCGAAGGCAAATCGCCCAAGCCGGTCTATCTCGCGATCGAGGACGACAAGGTCGAGGTGCGCGATGCCGCGCATCTGTGGGGCAAGACGACCTGGCAGACCGAAGAGATCATCAAGAAGACGCACCAGGATCCGCAGGTGCGCGTCGCCTCTATCGGCCGCGCCGGGGAAAACGGCGTGCTCTACGCCTGCGTGGTCAACGATCTGCATCGCGCCGCGGGCCGCTCGGGAGTGGGTACCGTGATGGGCTCGAAGAACCTGAAGGCGGTTGCCATTCGCGGCACCAAGGGCGCTGGCGGCATCAAGGACGGCAAGGCCTTCATGAAAGCCACTGCAGCGGCGAAAAAAGTGCTCGCCGACAACGCGGTCACCGGCCAGGGGCTGCCGACCTACGGCACTCAGGTGCTGATGAACGTGATCAATGAAATGGGGGCGCTGCCCACGCGCAATCACCGCGACGTACAGTTCGAGGACGCGCGCAAGATTTCCGCCGAAGCGATGCGCGAAAAACGCCCGACCGACGGCAAGACCAATCTCATCGCCAATGCCGCGTGTTTCGGCTGCACCATCGCGTGCGGGCGCATTTCCAAAATGGACGAGACCCATTTCAGCGTGGTCAACAAGCCTGAATACTGGGGTGCCACGGGCGGGCTTGAATACGAGGCTGCCTGGGCGCTGGGCGCTGCAAACGGCGTGGGCGACCTGGAAGCGCTGACCTTCGCCAATATGATCTGCAACGAGGACGGCTACGATCCGATCAGTTTCGGCGCCACCGTCGGCGCCGCCATGGAACTGTACGAATTGGGCATCCTGAAGAAGGAACAGCTCGGCATGGAAGCGCCCTTCGGTTCCGCCCAGGCACTGGTCAAACTGGCGGAAATGACTGCGAAGGGCGAGGGCTTCGGTAAGGAACTCGGCTTGGGTTCGGCGCGCCTGTGCGCCAAGTACGGCAAGCCCGAACTGTCCATGGGCGTGAAGAAGCAGGAGTTCCCGGCTTACGATTCGCGCGGCATCCAGGGCATGGGCCTCGCCTACGCGACTTCCAATCGCGGCGCCTGTCATCTGCGCGGCTACACCGTCGCCTCCGAGGTGCTGGGCATCCCGGTCAAGACCGACCCGCTGGTGACCGAAGGCAAGGCCGATCTGGTCAAGGCTTTCCAGGACGCGACCTCGGTGTTCGATTCCGCCGGCGTGTGCGTGTTCACCACCTTTGCCTGGACGCTGGCCGACCTGCAGCCGCAGCTGGACGCGGCCTGCGAAGGCGGCTGGTCGATGGAAAAACTGGCGGCGGTGGGCGAGCGTATCTGGAACATGGAGCGCCTGTTCAACAATGCGGCCGGCTTCACCGCCAAGGACGACGATCTGCCGCCTCGGCTGAAGACCGAACCGGCCAAAACCGGCCCGGCCAAGGGCAAAGTGAGCGGCATCGACAAGATGCGGCCGGAGTATTACAAGGCGCGCGGCTGGGATGAAAAAGGGGTGCCCACCAAGGAAACGCTGAACCGGCTCGGTTTGTAGGACTTTGCATTACCAAGGGCGCAGAGCTGCTCTGCGCCCTTGGTGTCTGCAGAAGGATCTCAAATGAAACACCTCATCATTGGCAATGGTCCGGCCGGGGTCGTCGCCGCCGAAGCCTTGCGCCGTGCCGACCCCGCCGCCGAGGTCGTTCTCGTGGGCGACGAGAACGAACCGCCTTATTCGCGCATGGCGATTCCCTACCTGCTGACCGGCAATATCAGCGAAGAAGGAACCCATCTGCGCAAGGACGCAGGGCATTACGAGCGTCTGGGCATACGTCTGGTGCAGGCGCGCGCCGAAAAAGTCGACAGCGCGGCGCGCAGCGTGACCCTTTCGAACGGTGACAGACTGACCTACGACCGCCTGCTGATCGCGACCGGCTCGCATCCCCTGCGGCCCGCCATCGCGGGAATCGATTTGCCCAATGTGCATCCGTGCTGGACCCTGGCCGATGCGCGCGAGATCGCGGCCAAGGCAAAGCCCGGCGCGCGCGTGGTGCAACTGGGCGCAGGCTTCATCGGCTGCATCATTTTGCAGGCGCTGGCCGAGCGCGGTGTCAAGCTCAGCGTCGTGGAAATGGGCGACCGCATGGTGCCGCGCATGATGACCGCAAAGGCCGGCGGGTTGATCCGGCTGTGGGTGGAAAAGAAGGGGGTGCAAGTTCACGTCAACGCGCGCGCCGAAGCCGTCACCAGCACCGGCACGGGATCGATGCAGGTCAAGCTCTCCAATGGTCAGTCGATCGAATGCGATTTGCTGATTGCCGCAGCCGGCGTGCGCCCGAATATCGCTTTCCTCCAAGGCAGCGGCGTCAAGGTCGGCGACGGCATCCTGGTCGATGCGCGCATGCAGACCAGCGTGCCCGGCATCTACGCCGCCGGGGACGTGACCGAAACCGCCGGGTTCTATTCCGGTCTGCCGCAGCTCAATGCGATCCAACCCAACGCCGCGGACCAGGCGCGCATCGCCGCCGCCAATATGTTGGGCGCGCAGGTTGCGACGCAGGGCAGCCTCGCGATCAACGTGCTCGACACCCTGGGCCTGATTTCGACTTCGTTCGGCCAATGGCAGGGAGTCGAAGGTGGAGACGGCGTGGAACTGGTAGACGAAACGGGTTTCCATTACCTGTCGCTGCAGTTCAAGGACGATGTCGTGGTCGGCGCCACCAGCATCGGCTGGACCGACCATGTAGGCGCGCTGCGCGGGCTGATCCAGGGCCGTGTGCGCCTGGGCGAGTGGAAAGCCAGGCTGCTCGCCGATCCGACGCAGTTCATGGCAGCGTACCTGGGGGCAGCCCAGAAAGCCGCATGAAGGTCACGCTCAAGCTCTACGCCACGCTTTCAGATTACCTGCCTACCGAAGCACGCAAGGCCAACGCGCTGGAGCTCGAGCTCGACGCCGGCACTACGCCGGCGCAGGTCATAGAAAGCCAGAATCTGCCGCTCAAGCTGTGCCATCTGGTACTGATCGACGGGGTGTTCGTGCCGCCCACGCTGCGCGCGCAACGCGCGCTCGCCAATGGGGAAACACTGGCCATCTGGCCGCCGATAGCCGGCGGCTAGACGCCGCAGGTCGCCCGATGCAGCTGCCGCTGCGCTTCGACATGACGATAACGCGGGCGGACTTCCGCCGCCTGCTGCCCGCCGCAGTCAACCAGGTTCACTTCATCGAGGAAAAGGACGCCTTCGTGCATAGCGAACGCGGACGCGGCTGGCGCATAGGGATAGAGCCGCTGCCGCAACTGCGCCTGGGCCTGATCCGGCTCGAGCGGCATCGGCTCAGCGTCGAATTCGCCGGCTACGCGGACGAGGAGATCCGGAACTTCATGGCGCGCTTCGAAATGTACTTCCGCCGCGGCGGAGGCTAGAACCCGTCCGGTCGCGGCGGGAGTTCTCCTTTCAGCTATGCTAGCAACACCGCACACTGAATTCCTCCGACGCACCGGCACAATCCGCCCATCTCCCCAGGTCGATCACATGAACCTAGAACTCACTCTCCACGAAACCCGCGTAATTGGCTGCCTGATCGAAAAGGAAATCACCACCCCGGAGCAGTATCCGCTGTCGCTGAACGCCCTCACCAACGCATGCAACCAGAAGAGCAATCGCGACCCGGTACTGGACCTGGACGAGATTACGGTACAGCAACTCGTCGATCAGCTGACCAGGAAGCGTCTGATCAGCGAGCAAAGCGGCTATGGAAGTCGCGTGCCCAAGTACCAGCATTTGTTCTGCAATACCAACTTCGGCACCCTGCAATTCTCGCCGCAGGAGCTCGCCATCATGTGCGAATTGTTTCTGCGCGGGGCACAGACGCCGGGCGAGTTGCGCAGCCGCGCGAGCCGGATGTGCCGCTTTGCCGACGTGGGCGAAGTCGAGGCGGTGCTCGACGGTCTCGCCGCGCGCGAGGACGGCCCTTTCGTGCAGCGCCTCGCGCGCGAACCAGGCAGGCGCGAATCACGCTACGCCCACCTGTTCAGCGGGGAACTTGCCGGCACCGCCGAGAGCGAACCACGGGAGAGCCGCGTCGGTCATGCAGAAAGCGCACGCCCAGCTGGCGAACGGCTGGACCGGCTGGAACTGCGGCTGGCCGAACTCGAGACCGAAGTGGCGGAATTGAAGCGGCGCCTGGCCGCCGGCAGCGGCAGCTGAGGCCCGGCCTTCGGCAAACTCAGCACCAGCCCAGCGGCTGGCTGTCGCTGCTGCGCCTGGCTTCCGAGGGGGCGCCCGGCTGTTGCGTGCCGTGATCGCCGCCCGGTTGCGCCCGCTGCTGCAAGGCCACCTGCAGCAGTTCCTTTCCGTCTGCCTTGAACTCGATAAAGCTCATGCCGATCTTGTACGCATTGAGCTTGGATGAATGTATGGCGTAGGTCATCGCCGCGGTTGCCGTAATGACCTTCTGCGCGGCCCAGCCGTGCACGGGTGGCAGCGCTAGCAGAACGGTAACTTCGCCCTCATGATAAACATTGTCCTCGACCACCATCGACAGCCCCGACATGCATATGTCGTGGGTGTTTCCGTGATGGACCGGCCGATAGGGACAGCCTTCCTGCTGAGGATAGACGACAGCCAGTCTGAGTTGCAGACGGGCGCGCGGCAGGTCGCGTCTGTCCCGCCGTTCCCATTGGCTTATGGTCATTCCCATCCCTTGCATCCCCACGCACGCGGCGCGCGTTCCGCCGCGCCGAAACCAGCCTTGACCGGCCCATGGCGCCCGCGAGCGCCAGCATAGTCAATAATATGACCCAGTAGATCATACATGGTTCGATTATTGGCCAGGCCCGCATTTGCGTTCCGTGAAATATTACCGGGCCTGATCAATAAAGCGAGGGGCAGGAACAGAGGCAGACAGCGCCGCCGCAGCGGCCGCCGCGATGGCGGCCGCGCTCGCGCGCTCAGTCCGCTGCGCTCAGCATGAGCGCGAGCAAGGCGCCGATTCCGGCGGGAATGCCGTAGCGCTCCCACTTGGACACCGCGTCGCCCGCAATCACCTCCACCGGCACCGGGGTCAATTCGAGCACCCGGTTCGTCACCGAGGTCTCGACCCAGCGCGTGAGCGAGTTCTTGCGTGCAGTGCTCATCACGATGTGGTCGCAGCGCAAGCGGTGCGCCGTATCGGTGATGACTTTCGCCTTCTCGCCCACTTGCGCGTGCACCGAGTAGGGTATGCCGAAGCCTTCGAGCATCTGCTTGGCCGGCCCCAGCGCCTTCGCGGCCTGGTCTCGGTGGTAGTCATGCAGGCTCTTGCTGCTGAAATAGCGCGCGATATCCCGGGAAAACGGCGGCTGTACGTTCAGCAGGTGAATCTCCATCGCCGTGTTGTTCATAAACTCCTTGATCACCTGCTTTACCGCGATCTGGCTATTGCGCGAATCGTCGACCGGAATCAGTACCTTTAGCATGGCGTTCCCTCCTGCA
>JAKAIH010000066.1 GCA_021825225.1 Pseudomonadota bacterium | reverse complement strand
CACCCAATCCCACCGGCGGCTATTTCGTGATGATGCCGCGCAAGGACGTGATCGAGCTCGACATGAGCGTGGACACGGCGCTGAAATACGTGATTTCCATGGGCGTAGCTTCGCCCGGCGCGAACGGAAAACGGAAAAGGGAATTCCTGCCCAGGTAATGGGCGATCGGTAATGAGTGACTCCGCCTGACTCATTACCCATCTCTCATCAACACTCACCAAAAACTATGCGTACCCATTATTGCGGCCTGGTTAGCGCCGCCCAGCTCGACCAGACCGTGACCCTGTGCGGCTGGGTCAACACGCGGCGCGACCACGGCGGCGTGATCTTCATCGATTTGCGCGACCGCGAAGGCATCGTCCAGGCGGTGTGCAATCCGACGCGGCCGGAGGTATTCGCGGTGGCGGAGAAAATCCGCAACGAATTCGTGCTTCGGGTGACCGGCAAGGTGATCCGGCGCGAACCGGCGCTGGTCAATCCGAAGCTGAAGAGCGGCGAGATCGAGGTGCTGTGCCAGGAGCTCGAGATCCTCAACCCGGCGGTGACGCCGCCGTTCCAGCTCGACGAAGACAATCTGTCGGAAACCACGCGCCTCACCCACCGTGTGATCGACCTGCGCCGGCCGCAGATGCAGGCCAACCTGCGCCTGCGCTACAAAGTGGCAATGGCGGTGCGCCGCTATCTGGACGAGGCCGGGTTCATCGACATCGAGACGCCGATGCTGGCGAAGTCCACCCCCGAGGGCGCGCGCGACTACCTCGTGCCTTCGCGTGTGCATGCCGGCATGTTCTTCGCCCTGCCGCAATCGCCGCAGCTGTTCAAGCAGATGCTGATGATCGCGGGCTTCGACCGCTATTACCAGATCACCAAGTGCTTCCGCGACGAGGATTTGCGCGCTGACCGCCAGCCCGAGTTTACCCAGGTCGATATCGAAACCTCGTTCCTGGCGGAGAACGAAATCCGCGCGATCATGGAAGCGCTGATGCGCAGCGTGTTCAAGCAGGCGCTGGGCGTGGATCTGGCCGACCCGTTCCCGGTGATGAGCTGGACCGAGGCGATGCAGCGCTACGGATCGGATAAGCCGGACCTGCGCGTGCCGCTGGAATTCACCGAACTCACCGATATCATGAAGAGCGTGGAGTTCAAGGTGTTCTCGGGGCCGGCCAACACCGCCGGCGGACGCGTCGCAGGCTTGCGCATTCCCGGCGGCGGCGCGCTCACCCGCGGCGAGATCGACGCCTATACCCAGTTCGTCGGCATCTACGGCGCCAGGGGCCTCGCCTACATCAAGGTCAACGAGATCGCGAAGGGACGCGAGGGCCTGCAGTCGCCGATCGTGAAAAATCTTTCCGACGCGGCGCTCACCGCCATCGTCGAGCGCTCCGGCGCGAAGGACGGCGACCTGATTTTCTTCGCCGCCGACAAGGCCAAGATCGTGAATGATGCCCTCGGTGCTCTGCGCGTGAAGATCGGCCATGAAAAGGGCTTTGCGGTGGCCGGCTGGAAGCCGCTGTGGGTGGTGGACTTCCCCATGTTCGAATACGACGACGAAGCCAAGCGCTGGGTCGCCATGCACCATCCGTTTACCGCGCCCAAGGACGGGCATGAGGACTACCTCGCGACCGATCCTTCACAGGCGATCGCCAAGGCCTACGACATGGTGCTCAACGGTTCGGAAATCGGCGGCGGCTCGGTGCGTATCCACCGCGAGGAAGTGCAATCCAAGGTGTTCCGCGCGCTGGCCATCGGCGCCGAGGAAGCGAAGCTGAAATTCGGCTACCTGCTCGACGCGCTGCAATACGGCGCGCCGCCCCACGGCGGCATCGCCTTCGGCCTGGACCGCATCGTCGCCATGATGGCGGGGACCGAATCGATACGCGACGTCATCGCCTTCCCCAAGACGCAGCGCGCGCAATGCCTGCTGACCCAGGCCCCCAGCCCGGTGGACGAAAAGCAGCTGCGCGAGCTGCACATCCGGCTGCGGCAGCAGGAAAAAGCCTAGAGCGCAAGGCGCGCAAAGGTGAATCGATTCCTTGCGGCAATCCTCGCGCTATGCCTGGCTGCGACGGGCGCCGCGGCCTGGGCCGGGCGGGCAGTGCCCCCGGGGGAGATTGCGGCCGCGGCCCTGCCAGTGGAAGCGCGCGCCACCCTGGCGCAGATCAAGGCAGGCGGGCCGTTCGCCTATGCCAAGGACGGCAGCGTGTTTGGCAACCGCGAGAAACTGCTGCCGCCGCGCAGCCGCGGCTACTACCGCGAATACACGGTAAAGACGCCGGGTGAGCGCGGCCGCGGCGCACGCCGCATCGTTGCCGGCAGCGGCGACTCCGGCGACGCGCGCAGTTCGGGCGAATACTATTACAGCGACGATCATTACAACTCCTTCAGGCGCATCCGTGAGTAACTCCCTCGAACAGTTGTTGCAGGACAAGGACAAGGCCGGCGTCTACCTCACCGGTCCGGACACGCGGCTTATCGCCGAGGCGGCGCAGGCGGCAGGTCTGGCGCTGTGGCGCGTAGACATCGGCCACGTGCACGACAAACAGGGATTTACCGGTCTGGTGGCGAAGGCGCTTGCTTTCCCCGACTGGTTCGGCGGCAACTGGGACGCGTTCGAAGACTGCCTCGGCGACCTGTCCTGGCATCCGGCTTCCGGCTACGTGCTGCTGCTCGAGCACGGCAAGCACTTCGGCGCCGGCCACAAGCAGGAGTTCGTCACCGCGGTCGAAGTGCTCGACGGCGTCGCCGAGTACTGGCAGGGGCAGGGCAAGCCGTTCTGGGCGATCGTCAGCGGTCCGGACGGCTGGGACGCGGGACTGCCGCTGCTGCCTGCTGCCTGAACCGCGGATCGCGTCTTCCAGCCGTGTCACCCGGCCACAAAATCCCGCGTTCGGTCCTGGTGGTGATCTACACGGCGGACCTGCAGGTGCTGATGCTGGAACGCGCCGGCTGGCCGGGCTTCTGGCAGTCGGTCACCGGCAGCATCGATCACGTGCACGAGCCCTTGGTCGAAACCGCCAGGCGCGAGGTGCTCGAGGAAACCGGCATCGATACCTCGCTTTACCGACTGGAAGACTGGGGCATCGAAAACAGCTTCGAGATCTTCAAGCAGTACCGCAGCCGCTACGCCGAGGGCGTGACGCATAATCTTGAACACATCTTCGGATTGGAGTTGCCCGGCGTGCTGCCGGTACGGCTGGAACCGACCGAGCATTTGCGCTACGAGTGGCTGCCGTGGAAAGAGGCCGCCGCGCGCACGCCCTCGTGGACCAATCGCGACGCCATCCTGCTGCTGCCGCAGAAGCGCGCTCACGGATAACGACAGGGACGAAACGGGGGTTTTATACGAGATCGCCGATTGCGCACGGATGGCTGTTTCATCCGTGCGCGGACGGCGATCCGCGCGGACGGGTCGCCGTCCGCGCAAGAGCGAGCACTGCAATCCGATGCGTCGTGTTACGTCGAGCGATACTGGCGTGGCAGCCATTGCGCGCTCCGCGCGCCAACCATGCTTTTGGTACGGATGAAAAGCGTATCCGCACCAAAAGCATGGTTATGGAAAAAAGCAAAGGCGGATTAGCGTTGTTTTCATGCACAATTCCAACTCTGCAACAAAGAGCGTGCGACTTGAGGCGCCACGTCTAGTCCGGCTATCTCAGCTTAAGAGTAGGCGACGCAGTTCTCGCAGACGGTACCGCGCACGTCCTTTTTCAGGTGTGCCGCGCGCAGCTTCACGAACCCGGGCGCATTCCAGGCGTCCATGAACGACTGCTTGTTCAGGTCGCCCATGGTCCAGTTGGCGGTGGCGTCGAAGCAGCAGGCCGAGAGCTTGCCGTCGGCGGTCACGTGCCCTTCGGTGAACGCCGACCAGCAGGGCAGGGGCTCGCGCAGCGCGCCGATTCTTCCCTGGTTGCCGGCGGTGGGGCGGTAGCCGAGCTGGGCTTCGCGCTCGGTGGCGAAAGCGCCCATCGAATACAAGGGCAACCAGTAATGCAGGTCGACAAAGGGGAGCACGCGCTCGCGCAGCAGCGTCTCCATTTTCGCCTGCTGCGCACCGTCGTAGCGGATGGACGAGGCATACAGCCCGGTCTTGTAGCCGTGTTCGCGGCGCAGTTCCCAGCCGGCGCGGATATTGTCCAGGGCGCGGTGAAACAACCTGCCCGCAACGCCCATGATTTTCTCGAACTGCTCCTCGTCGGCGGCGTTGACCGACCATTTGAGCGAGTCCAGTCCCGCTTTCATACAAGCTTCGATCGCTTCCGGAAACGCCATCGAGGCATTGGAGGTGAGGAACACATAGGGCATTTCTAGCTCGGACTTCAGATAGGCGATGCAGTCCACGAGCAACCGCGGGCCCATGAAGGATTCGCCCAGGTAGAACACGCCGATTTCCCTCACACCCGCGTCCCGCATTTCGCGCGTGATGCGCTTGAACAGCGCGAAATCCATGTCCCACTTGGGCTGAACCTCGCGCTTGCGCAGCGCGCAGAAGCCGCAGCGGTAATTGCAGCGCGGCGAAATCTCTATTTTTACGCTCTTCGGCGCCGGCGGCGCCGCCTTCATGTATTCTGGCGGTATCTTGGTCACCGAGTCGATTCTGTCAGTAATCACTCCGGCCTCCTGTTGCTTTGCTGCTGCGGAACGGTCGATGCTAGGGGAAGCGACATCCGCCGCTTTTGATGTGGGTCAAGCAAACCCTTCCCCGGCGCAAATGCCAGGACCGCTCCCTTGCGGCGAAGGCGCCGCGCCGTCCATAATATGCGCCCGGCACCCGAAGCAACATGAACTTTGTCACGGATGCTTTTAATCGGAAAGCTGCCATGAATAAACCCCTGGATTTGAAAGTCGAGACGGAGCGCCGCGAGCGCGCCGATTACGTGCTTTCGCGCACCGACAAGTATTTCACCAAGACGCGCCAGATCGTCGAGAAATTCGGCGACAAGACCGTGACCTACGGCGTGTTCCTGCGCCGCGGCACGATTTGCGCCGTCAATCCCGCGCTGGAAATCCTGCGCGAATGTTATCCGCAGGATGCCGTGCCGCTCAAAATCACCCGGCTGTACGAGGAGGGCGCCTTCGTCCCCGACCAGAAACCGATTTTCACCTACACCGGTTCTTTTGCCGCCCTGTCCGAACTGGAGACGCTGGTGCTGCGCCGCGTCGGCACCGCCTGCGTGTCGGCCTACAACGCCTACAAGATGGCGACCGACCTGCCCAAGGTCGCGTTCATCGACATGCATGCGCGCCACGCCTGCGGCGACGATCTGTCCCTGCTGGCCGCCTACGGCGCCGCGGTCGGCAGCCGCATCGCCAAGCTCTCGGGTGCGGCCGGCTTCATCGGCGGCTCGCAGGACCTGACCGCGCATTTCTACGGTCAGGAAAAAGGCCTGGGCACCATGCCGCACGCCATCGTCGGCTATGCCGGCTCCACGCTGAGGGCGGCGCAGATGTACGCCGAGACCCATCCGAAGGACAACCTCACCGTGCTGGTCGATTATTACGCGCGCGAATTCAGCGACGCTCTCGAGGTGTGCCGCTGGTGGTACAACGACATGCTTCCGGCCGATCCGGCCAGCGCGCGTGCGCTGGCGTTCCGCATCGACACGCATGGCGAGCGCTACGCCGAGGGCCTGGATTACGAGCAGTCGGTCGAACTGGTGGCCGACTGGCTGCACGTGCTGAACGAATACGAGGCGGTGCGCGCGGTGATGGGCGAAGAGGCCTACGATTCGGACACGCTCAACATCGTCAAGGACCGCGTGCGCAAGGTGCTGTTCGGCACCGGGGTGTCGGTGGCGAGCGTGATCAAGATGCGCGAGACCCTGGACGCCGCCGGCTTCAACTCGGCGCGCATCGTCGCTTCCAGCGGCTTCACGCCGTTCAAATGCAAGATGTTCGGCCATGCGCGCGCGCCGGTGGACGTGATCGGCACCGGTTCCTTCATCCCGGAGGCTTTCGGCGACACGTTCGCCACTGCCGACATATTCATGTACGACGGAAAGTTTCTGATCAAGGTCGGGCGGGAGAAGCTGTTTCAGGGCCTCAAAGCCTAAACTGGATCGGCCGGAAGCAATCAGCGTGTCTCCGGCCAGGGAAAGGCCCTAATTGCACGAACAAGGGGGGTGCACCCCCCTTGTCCCCCGAGGGGACTTCCTTCGGGGCGTAGATCCGCCGCGGATGCAGCGCCGCCATTTTTGAGTAGCCTTGATTCATACCTGACGACGACTAATATCGGTGATGACCACACATACGCGGAGCGTTAGGTTGGGATGAAGCTGCGCCTCGCCACCTATAACATCCACAAGGGCTTTTCGCATTTCAACCGGCGCATGATGGTGCACGAGTTGCGCCATCATCTGCGCCTGCTCGATGTGGACATCGTGTTTCTGCAGGAGGTGCAGGGCGAGCACGCGCATCATGCCGCGCGCGTGCTCGACTGGCCGGCCGAGCCGCAGTACGAATTCCTCGCGCACGAAATGTGGCAGGACTACGCCTACGGGCGCAACGCCGTGTACGACCACGGCCACCATGGTAATGCGATCCTCAGCCGCTTTCCCATCGTCAGCGCGGAGAACCAGGATGTGTCCGCCCACCGCTTCGAGCAGCGCGGCCTGCTGCATTGCGAAGTCGCGCTGGGCGAACTGCGCCTGCACTGCCTGTGCGTGCACTTCGGCCTGTATGAGCGTGGACGGCGGCGCCAGTTGTCCGCGCTGACCGAGCGCGTGCAGCGCCTGGTGCCCGCTGACGCGCCGCTCGTCGTCGCCGGGGATTTCAACGACTGGCGCAATTCCGCCGGGCGCCATCTGGTGGCGGAGCTCGATCTGAAGGAGGTGTTTCGCGACCAGCGCGGCCGGCCGGCGCGCACCTACCCCAGCACGTTTCCGCTGCTGCGCCTGGACCGCATTTACGCGCGCGGCTTCGACGTGCGCCACGCCGAGGTGCACCACGGCCTGCCCTGGTCGCGCATTTCCGATCATGCCGCGCTGAGCGTCGAACTCGAACTGCGATGACGCTGGAATTTCTCGGCGGCAACAAACTGCAACTGCTCACCAACGGCAGGGGCTACTTTCCGGCACTGCGCCACGCGATCGACGCGGCGCAAAACGAGATCTACCTCGAGACCTATATCTTTGCCGACGACGACACCGGCAGGAGCATCGCCGGCGCGCTGGTGCGCGCGGCCGGGCGCGGCGTGCGGGTGCACGTGCTCGTCGACGGCTTCGGCTCCAAGGGCATGTTCGAGCAGACGCGCGAGCTGCTGCATGCAGCCGATATCGACGTGCTGATTTTCGGCCCCAAGACTTCGCCGCTGACGTTGCGGCGCAACCGCCTGCGGCGCCTGCACCGCAAACTCGCGGTGGTGGACGCGCACGTGGCCTTCGTCGGCGGCATCAACATCATCGACGACATGCATACTCCGCACCATACGCCGCCGCGCTACGATTATGCCGTGCGCATCGAGGGCCCGCTGGTCGCGGGCGTGCTGGAGCAGTGCGAGCGCCTGTGGCGCCGCGTGGCCTGGGCGAGCCTGAAGCGCAGCGCGCAGCGGCATCCGCACGTGGATGCCGCTGCGCGCGGCAGCCAGCATGCGGTGCTCGTGGTGCGCGACAATTTTCGCCATCGCTCCGACATCGAGGACGCCTATCTCGAGGCGATCCGCGGCGCGCATAAGGAAGTGATCATCGCCAATGCCTATTTTTTTCCCGGCGCGCGCTTCCGCCATGCGCTGCGCGCCGCGGCCGCGCGCGGCGTGCGCGTGGTGCTGCTGCTGCAGGGACGGATCGAATATGTGCTGCTGCATTACGCCTCGCGCGCGCTGTACGGCTCGCTGCTCGACGCCGGAGTGGAGATCTACGAATATCACAAGAGTTTCCTGCACGCGAAAGTCGCGGTGATCGACCGGCGCTGGGCCACGGTGGGCTCTTCCAACATCGACCCGTTCAGCCTGATGCTCGCGCGCGAGGCCAACGTCGTCGTCGACGACCTGCAGTTTTCGCGGGAGCTGCGCCGCAGTCTGCTCGAGCACATGAAAAGCGGCGCCAAGGTGGTGGCGAAGCGCCAGTGGCATCGCCAGCCGCTGTGGCGGCGGGTGCTGATCTGGAGCGCTTATGGCTGCACGCGGCTGCTGATGGGCGTGGCGGGGTACGGCGGCAAGCACTGAAGCGCGGCGGAAGACGATACAGGGCGGATTAGGTCGCGGCCCCATTGCTGCAGAACTGCGAGCTTGCGCGGACGAGAAGCCGTCCGCGCGGATCGTCGATGGCGTACGGATGAAAAGCACATCCGCACGCCATCGACGATCTCGTGTAAAGACACGAACATCCCTTGCATTTATCCATAACCATGTTTTCTGTGCGGATGCTTCTTATCCGTACAGAAAACATGGTTGGCGCGTAGCGCGCAAGTCCGCCGGTGGCTTGCACGCCGTAGTTTGCATTGCAGACGGAAGTCGACAGCGGAACTTGCCGTGCGGGACCCGCTACTTCGCCGGATTGCGGCGGCGGAACATGCCCACGCCCGACATGTGCATCACCAGTTCGCCGTTCTGGTTATAGACCTCGGAGCGCGAGCGTACCGTGCCCATGTCGGGGCGGCTCGCCGAGGCGCGCGTCTCCAGCACCGTGGACTTCAGATGCAGCGTGTCGCCCGCGCGCACCGGTTTCACCCAGCGCAGTTCGTCCACACCGGGCGAGCCCAGGCTGGCCGCCTCGAGCAGGTACATATCGCAGATCAGGCGCATGCAGACGGCGGCGGTCTGCCAGCCGCTCGCGATCAGTCCGCCGAAATAGGTCTGTTTGGCTTTTTCGCGGTCGGTATGGAAGGGCTGCGGATCGTACTTCTTCGCGAACTCGATGATTTCTTCTTCGGACAGACTGATGCCGCCGGCTTCGCGCACCTGTCCCGGATAGAAGTCTTCCCAGTAGTATTTGTAGCTCAACTGCGTCTCTCCTCAGAACCCGTTGCAAGATGATTTTGCAACGGCCCAATATAGGGGAGTATGAGGGGAAGTTTCCCCTCATACAGAAATAGCCCCTTATGCCGGCGTGCGGCGCAGGAACAGCTGGCGGCCGCGCATCGACAGCACGACTTCGCCGTCCTGGTTGAGCGTGTCCCAGCGAAACAGCACGGTGCCGCGATTGGGCTGCTTGGCCGAAGGCATGGTCTCGAGCACCGTGGTCTTGAGGCGCAGCGTGTCGCCCGGGCGCACCGGTTTCAGCCAGCGCAGCTCCTCCAGGCCGGGCGAGCCGACGCAGGAGGTTTCGAGCAGGTAGCCGTCGCACATCAGCCGCATGGTGGCGCTGCAAGTCTGCCAGCCGCTCGCGATCAGTCCGCCGAAAGGCGTGGCGCGCGCGGCCTGCGGGTCGGTATGAAAGGACTGGGGGTCGTACTCGCGCGCAAAGCGGATGATGTCTTCTTCCGACAGGCTGCGCGTCGGCGTTTCGAACACCCGGCCCGGCGTGAAGTCTTCCCAGTAATACTTGATCGCCATCAGGCCTTGGCTTCCGGCTTTAATTGCAGCGATTTGTACTCGAGGAATTCCTCCAGTCCGAAGCGCCCGAGCTCGCGCCCGTTGCCCGATTGCTTGTAGCCGCCGAAGGGCGCCTGCAGATTGAACGGGCCGCCGTTGATGTCCACCTGGCCGGTGCGCATGCGCTTCGCCACGCGCTTCGCGTGCTCTTCGTCTTTCGACCACACGCCGCCGCCCAGGCCATAGGGCGTGCTGTTGGCGATTTTC